>JACDEP010000138.1 GCA_013816325.1 Methylotenera sp. | reverse complement strand
ATTATTACTTGCGCTATTAACCGGCTCTATCAATTATTCGCTTAGCTTAGGTTTTGCCATGACGTTCTTACTGGCGGGATTAGGCTCTATCAGCATGCTGCATAGCTGGCGCAACTTGGTCAACCTGAATCTCTCATTCCGCCGATCACAGTCGGTATTTGCCGGCGAAACCGCTACTTTCGAAATCGTAATATCAGAGGATAGCAACCGTGCGCGTTACGGAATCGAAGCGAAATTTTCCGAACAAGAGAGTGACACGCAGGATGTTACCGCTTTGGGCGAAAATATGTTCAAACTTGCATTACCAAGCACTAAGCGCGGCTGGCTTAAAGCACCCCGTGTGGTTTTTTCTACCGAGTTTCCGGTTTCTTTTTTCCATGTGTGGGCCTATGCAGAAATCGAAAGCCAATGTCTGATCTACCCAGCTCCCAGCCCGCATAGCTTGGTCATCCCCAGCGCATATGAATCCGGCACCAGCGGCAATCTTCGCAACACGCAAGGCGATGACGATTTTGCCGGACATCGCACTTATCAGTTCGGCGACTCCCCCAAACGCGTGGATTGGAAAGCTTCCTCGCGCGAACAAGGTCTGCTGACCAAGCAGTTCCAAGGTGAAGCCGTGTCTCCCCTTTGGCTGGATTGGGAAGCAACGGTCGGTGACAATGTCGAGCAACGCATCAGCCAGCTTACCCGCTGGGTTTTGGATGCTGAAGCAAACCGTCTGCAATACGGCCTGCGTTTACCGCAAGTTCAAATTAATCCTAATTCCGGCGACGCACATTACCATCAGTGCTTAAGCGCGCTGGCATTAATGTGATAGAGACTATGATGAAAGTCTCTCGCTCCATGCAAACCCTATTATGGCTACTGGCTTCACTGACTGTGACGTTTAGCTTGCTAGCAATTAATCTGGAGAGCTGGATTCCCACCTGCTTTATCGTTTTCGCGGTATGGCGCTACCTGATGGAAAAAAACAATTGGTCTTACCCTAAACTCTGGATTCGTCTACCCATGACTATCGCCGGCGGCTTAGCGGTACTCGCCGCTTATGGCAGTTTCTTAGGGCGCGATGCCAGCATCGCCCTGTTTTTGGTGATGCTGGCGCTTAAGTTGCTGGAAACCAAAAGCAAGCGTGATTACATTGTGATGGTGGCTCTGGGTTATTTCCTGACAGTCAATGTGCTGTTATTCACCCAAGCGATAGGGGTGTTCTTCGCCATAGTAGCCGCACTGCTAGGACTGACCGCATGCCTGATTTCCGTCACGCACTCCAATAACCAGTTGCACTGGCTTACCCAAGCCAAGTTAGCCGCCACCATGTTGTTACAAGCTGTACCCATTATGCTGGTGCTGTTTGTATTGTTCCCCCGCATCCCTGGTCCGCTGTGGGGCATTCCCAAAGATGCATACAGTGGCATGACCGGTCTATCGGACAGCATGGAACCCGGTAGTATCAGCAATCTGAGCTTATCCAGCAAAATAGCCTTTCGCGTGGAATTCAAATCTGCAATACCACCTAATAATCAACTTTACTGGCGCGGTCCGGTACTGTGGCACCAGGAAGGCCGGAAATGGCAAATGACCAGTGACCATCTCATTCTTCCTAGAGAATCTTTGGAGACTTCCGGTCCAGTTACGGACTACACTATTACGCTGGAACCGCATAACCGTAATTGGTTATTAATGCTGGATATACCGACCAGCTTGCCGCCCGATGCCACGGTTAAACAGGATATGCAGGTACTTTCTAAAAACCCTGTGCGCGCACGGATTCGCTACGATGGACAATCCAGCACGCATTACCTGCTAGGTAAGACACTGGGTGACCGCGAGCGCGTACTATCGCTGCAATTGTTGGAAGATGAGAACCCTAAAACCCACCAATTAGCCAAGCAATGGTTGGATGAAAAAAAATCCCCAGAAGAAATCATCAAAGCTGCACTCACCATGTTCCGCGAGCAGCCTTTTATCTATACTTTGGCGCCGCCATTATTAGGTCGTGAACCGGTGGATGATTTCCTGTTCAACACCCAACGCGGCTTTTGTGAGCATTACGCCAGCAGCTTTGTTTACCTCATGCGGGCTGCCGGGCTGCCGGCGCGTATCATTACCGGTTATCAAGGCGGTGAGCTTAATCCTAACGGTCACTATTTGATCGTTCGCCAATCAGACGCACATGCATGGGCGGAAGTCTGGTTGGAAAATAAGGGCTGGGTGCGTATAGACCCTACAGCCGCGGTCTCACCCAACCGAATTGAATATGGCATCTCTTCAGTAGCGGATTCAGCTTTACTGCCATTTTTGGCGCGCCGCGATTACCCTATGCTTAAGAGTCTTTACCTCAACTGGGATGCTATCAATAATGGCTGGAACCAATGGGTATTGGGTTACGATGAGAAAAAACAATTAAGTCTGCTGAAGAAGTTATTAGGCAAAAAAATCGTTTGGGAAGATATAGGTTTGATATTGGTGGGTACAATGATTATATTGCTGCTCATACTGAGTTATGTGCTATTGCGCAACAAAGCGGTAGTACTGGACCCGCTTAAAAAAACTTATCAACGATTTTTAATAAAACTGGCTAGGGTTAGCGTAATTAAAGCTAACCATGAAGGTGTGCTAGATTTTGCGCAGCGCGCAGCTGCAAAATTGCCGGAAAAGGCACAAGACATCCAAAAAATCTCGAATCTATACTCGTCTATGCAGTATGCGCCAGCAAACCAGGGTGACAAACCCAAAAATACGCTCAATCTGCTAAAACAATTAGTAAAAGGCTTCAAGGTCAAATGAGTAACAAAAATTTAAATGATGTAGACATGGCCTTTATGCAACAAGCGCTGCAGCTTGCACAACAGGCTGGTGAAGCAGGCGAAGTGCCGGTGGGGGCTATTGTCGTTAAAGATGGTGAGGTCATTGGTCGCGGCAGTAATGCGCCAATAGGCACTAGCGACCCTACCGCTCACGCTGAGATTATGGCCATGCGCGATGCAGCTAAACAGCTAGGGAATTACCGTTTAATAGACTGCACCCTGTACGTTAGTTTGGAGCCCTGCGCCATGTGTTCCGGGGCTATCCACCACGCACGTATTGCCCGATTGGTATACGGCGCTAGCGATCCTAAAACCGGCGCCTGCGGCAGTGTCATTAACCTGATGGACGAAACTAAGCTTAATCATCATACAGAAGTCACCCGAGGCATCATGGCAACAGAATGCGGCGCCTTGCTTTCTGGATTTTTTTCAGCCAGACGCAAGAAAAGTATTCAGTCTTAATTTATTTTGCACACTTGTGCACGGATTTTCTAATCACTGCGTTAGTAAGCTGTTGATGACAACATCAACACTTTCAGGAGACCAAATGATGAATAAAAAAATAATGTTTGTAAGTTTGATTGCATCCGCTTTTTTCATGAATGCCGCCTACGCCGGAGTTAAAGACCCAAAAGTCAATCAGCGCCAACATCACCAGCATGAAAGAGTTGCCCAAGGCGTAAAATCGGGAGAGCTGACCCGTAGCGAAGCTAAGGACTTACGTGGCGACCAACGTGAGCTACGTCAAAAAGAACGTGCCTATAAATCTGACGGGCAATTGAGCAAGGCAGAACGCGTTGATTTGCATAAAGACTTGAACGCAAACAGCAAAGAGATTTATGCAGATAAACACAATTCAGATGTAAGACCGTAAGCACAATAAAACGTTAGCAATAAAGCAAACAGCAATAAAAAACCCGCTCATAGCGGGTTTTTTATTGCTTGAACCTAACACTAAACATTAATCACGATTGCCCATTAAAGACATCAGAATATTCAGTAAATTAACAAAGATATTGTAGATATCCAGGTACAGGCTTAAGGTTGCCATGATGTAGTTAGTTTGACCACCGCGTACAATCTGATTTACGTCATACAAAATATAGCCTGAGAAAATCAGAATAGAAACACCGGATAATGCTAGCGACATGGCAGGAATCTGGAAGAAAATATTTGCCAAAGAAGCGACCAGTGCCAAAATTAGGCCAATGAACAGGAATTTACCTAAGTAGCTAAAATCACGTGCTGGTGAAGAAGCGATACCTGCCAAGGACAGGAATGTAATGCCCGTACCTGCCGCCGCTAAAGCTACGATTTGTCCGCCGTTCCTCAGATGCAACGCATGCTGCAGGATAGGGCCTAACATCAGGCCGAATAAGAAAGTTACGCCCAATAGTAGCCATACACCTACGCTGCTATTTTGATTGACCGCAATCAATTTGAACAACCCAAACATTACAACTAGGGAGCCGATTCCGAAGATGAAAGGATGCATTGCAATAAAGCTAAAATCCATTTGCAGACCAAGATAAGCACCGATGACTGTTGGTACCAGTGAAAGACCCAACAATGCATAAGTATTGCGTAAAACCCGGTTCGTAGCTAAATCTGTTGATTCTGAACGACCTATAACTTGCATATCGTCAAACATTGTTTGATTTCCTTTAATTAATAAACATCACGTAAGCGCCTATGTTGCTACTATGATTAAGATAGCGATTTAGACTATAAGTTTCAAGTACATTTTTGTTACAAATTGCGTCTGGCTTGCTAAAAGCTAAGTCACGCAAAAAAATCACTTTCAGTTTTACCTACTTGCGCAACCTGATGCACTGCTTTTACGAACTCTGCGTTCTGATGCAAGGTGTCCAAACTATCAGGATGTTTTTGCCCATGCATACGAGCCAATCTTGCAAGACTTTGTGCAGAAATAGTCCATTGCAGCTTTTCCAGCAATTCATCTGACATTTCAGGCTGGTTACACAGCAAAACCATGTCGCACCCTGCATTCAGGGCAGCCAGCGCTCTGGTTGCTACGTCACCGCCTGCTGTGGCGGCTTCCATACTTAAATCATCGCTGAAAATCACGCCATTAAAACTTAAACGTTCACGCAGGATTTTTTGCAGCCAGCGCGGCGAGAACCCTGCCGGTTTATCATCCACTTTCGGGTAGATGACATGCGCCGGCATAATGGCCTGGATGCCATCATCAATGAGCCTCCTGAAAGGCTGCATATCATGCTGGGCAATATCGTCAAACTCTCGTTCATCGATTGGCATACTCACGTGCGAATCTGCCACCACAAAACCATGCCCGGGAAAGTGCTTGCCCACCGCCGCCATACCGCCTTTTTTAAGCCCTTGCATCAAAGCGAACGCTAAATCGTTAATCGCCTGAGGATTTAAATGAAAGGCACGGTCGCCAATCACCAAGCTATCGCCATAATCCATATCCAGTATTGGTGTAAAACTAAAATCCACACCATGCGCACGCAATTCTGCGGCTAAAATCCAGCCAGCTTCTGTTGCCAGTTCTTTAGCCTTCTTAGGATTTTTATCCCAGATTTTGCCGAACTCACGCATCGGCGGGATTTTAGTAAAACCGTCTCTAAATCTCTGTACACGACCACCCTCGTGGTCAACCGCAATCAACAAAGGCGGCTGGCGAATTTCATGAATACTCGTTGTCAGTGCTTTTAACTGCGCATTATTCACATAATTGCGTTTGAACAAGATGACGCCACCAACCAATGGATGTTGTAAACGGCGAATGTCATCAGCGGTAAGTTCCGTGCCGACAACATCTAACATGATGGGACCTAGTGACATATTAAAAACCAACTTTGCAGCAATTGCTTCTCAATTGCTTTCGTTGTAATGCTGTGTTACTGACCAAAAAAATTCTCCTTACATATTCACTATATGTTGCGTCCAATTTATCGGTACGCGCCTTACATTACTTAGAAACGTTGAGTTATAAGCCTCACTTAATTTTTGAGTGCAAACGGGTTAAAGTCGGTATTGCGATCGTAGTAATCTTCATTTCTACGCGTTTGAGGA
>JACDEP010000019.1 GCA_013816325.1 Methylotenera sp. | reverse complement strand
GGCTATGGCATGGGTCATGATACATATAGCGCGTACCACTTACTCCTTGCAAGCGCACATCTTTTTCCATGAGATATTCATGGATATCCAGCAAACGACAGCCCGGGAAAATCTTCTCGAACTCGTACTTTTGTAGCTGATCCATACAGGTTCCACAAGAAACGATTACGGTCTTGATATCCAGGTAATTTAAAGTGTTCGCCACGCGGTGGAACAACACGCGGTTATCTGCAGTGATTTCCTGGCCTTTATCATGGTTACCAGTCGACGTCTGCGGATAGCCACAACACAAATAACCGGGTGGCAAGACGGTAATCGCCCCTACTTCATACAGCATGGCCTGCGTAGCTAAGCCTACGTTAGAGAATAATCGCTCAGATCCGCAACCTGGAAAATAGAACACTGCTTCAGAATCTTCCGTCACTTTTTGTGGATTACGGATCACGGGGATCATGCTGTTATCTTCAATGCCAAGTAATGCGCGTGATGTTTTAGTCGGCATTTTCTTGGGCATAGGTCGATTGATGAAGTGGATGACCTGCGCCTTAATTTCCGGCTTGCCTACTGTGGCAGGAGGCCGGTATTTATCGCGCAGCATGCCGAACTTCTTGGCGAGGCTATGAGCAAAGTTTTGCGCCTTATAGCCGATAGTTACCATAAAAGTCCGCATCAACTTGATAGTTGCCGGGTCTTTTACATTCAGAAAAGCCATGCCCAGTGCGGTGCCCGGGTTGAATTGTTTTTTGCCTTGCTCGCGCAGGAAGTTACGCATGGCGACAGATACATCCCCAAAATCGATATCCACCGGACATGGATTCAAGCATTTATGACACACCGTACAATGATCTGCCACATCGTTGAACTCGTCAAAATGCTTGAGTGAGATACCGCGGCGAGTTTGTTCTTCATACAGGAATGCTTCAATCAAAAGTGAAGTGGCCAGTATCTTATTACGTGGGCTGTACAGCAGATTAGCGCGCGGTACATGGGTCGTACATACCGGCTTACACTTACCGCATCGCAAACAATCACTAATAGAATCCGCAATCTCGCCTATGGCTGACTCCTCCATGATAATGGACTCTTGTTCCAACAGACCGAAACTCGGCGTATAAGCATTCTCAAGGCCAGAACCGGCCATGAGCTTACCTTTGTTGAAATGGCCATGTGGGTCGACTTTAGCCTTATAGCTGGCAAACAAAGAGATGGTTTCTTCATCCAGGAATTCCATCTTGGTAATACCGATACCATGTTCACCTGAAATCACGCCATCTAGGCTCTTGGCTAACCTCATTACTCGCGACACAGCCTCATGGGCAGATTTCATCATCTCATAATCGTCTGAGTTTACAGGGATATTGGTATGTACGTTGCCGTCACCAGCGTGCATATGCAGCGCAATAAATACGCGACCTTTAAGCACGGCTTTATGTATCTCGTCACAGCGACTCAATATCTTCTGGTATTCACGACCGGCGAAAATTTCCGCCATCGGACGTTTGAGTTCACGTTTCCAAGACACGCGCAGATCATAAGACTGCACGGCGCGGAACACGTTTTCATATTGAGCCAAGGCTACACCTTCATTGCCCAAGATTGAAACTGGGGCATCCAGGTTATTAAGTATCAAGCTCCAGCGGGCACGCAAACCTCCAAGCAAATTCAGCACAATTTCTTGTTTTGATTTCACCATCTGCGCATCGGCGTTGCCATCTTCATCAGCCTGCAATGGCAAATCGCCTTGCATAAACTCTTTTAACGCGTCGAGTAATTTCAATTTATTGCGGATTGAAAGCTCGATATTGATACGTTCAATACCGTCTGAATAATCACCAAGGCGTGGCAATGGAATCACCACGTCTTCATTGATTTTAAAGGCATTGGTGTGTTTAGCGATTGCCGCGGTACGAGCACGATCCAGCCAGAATTTTTTACGCGCTTCGGCAGAAACTGCGATGAAACCTTCGCCATTTCTAGCATTACATAAGCGCACAATATGTGATGCGGCTTCGCCTACAGCATTTTCATCATCAGAGGCGATGTCAGCGATCAATACCATTTTGGGGCGTTGCTGTCTTGCGGCTTTAGTCGCATAGCCTACCGCCTTAATGTAGCGCTCATCCATATGCTCCAAGCCTGCCATAAGCACCAGCGGGTCTTTTTTACCAGTGGCATCTAGGTAATCTTTAATCTCAACAATTGCCGGAACCGCGTGTGATACATTGCCAAAGAACTCCAAGGCGATAGTACGCACATGCTTAGGCATGCGATGCAAAATGAAGGTCGCGGAAGTAATCAGCCCGTCACATCCCTCTTTCTGTATCCCCGGCAAGCCTGACAGGAATTTATCTGTCACATCTTTACCCAAGCCAACTTTACGGAAGCTAGGACCTTTGATCGCTAGGATTTCCGGTTCGGCCAGCAAGGTGCGCATGTCTTCCGCATAACGGCTTACTTTAAAGCGCGCTATCTCGATATCATGGATTTTCCCCAGGTTATGGTCTAGACGTTCAATTTCCATCCAATCACCGTCAGGGGTGACCATGCGCCATGAAGCCAAGTTATCCAAGGCTGTTCCCCATAGCACGGCTTTTTTACCACCTGCATTCATGGCAACGTTGCCGCCTATACAGCTCGCATCAGCACTGGTTGGGTCGCAGGCAAACTCCAGACCCGCATCAGTTGCAGCTTCCATCGCACGTCGCGTTACTACACCGGCACCACATTCGATGGTAGCTACTTGCCTAGCCACGCCCGGCAATGTGCGCATTTGCACGCCGCTGTGATGGTCTAACTTCTCAGTATTAATGACCGCAGACAAAGGGGTGAGCGGCACTGCACCGCCGGTATACCCGGTACCGCCGCCACGTGGGATAACCGTAAGACCTAATTCGATACAGGCTTTTACCAGTGCCGCGATCTCTTTTTCCGTATCTGGATTGAGTACCACGAACGGGTATTCCACGCGCCAATCGGTCGCATCTGTCACGTGTGATACGCGCGCTAAACCATCGAACTGAATATTATCTTTACGGGTAATTTTTGCAAATTTAGCGAGTGCTTTTTTACGTAAGTTCCATGTTTGCTTAAAGTCATTTTCAAACTTGGTCATCGCTTGGCGCGCTGCCACAACCAACTTAATTACTTTAGCATTACCGGCACTGCGCTCATCAATCGCCGCAATACGGTGATGCAGCGCATCAATTAACGCCTTCCGCCGTTTAGGATTTTCCAGCAAGTCATCTTGAAGGTAAGGATTGCGCGTTACTACCCATAGGTCGCCTAAAACCTCAAACAACATGCGAGCAGAACGACCTGTTTTACGCTCATCGCGTAATTCATTTAGAATGCTCCAGATTTCTTCGCCAAGGAATCGAATGACGATTTCACGGTCTGAGAATGAGGTGTAGTTGTAAGGGATTTCGCGCAAACGTGTTGCAGGTTTAGGCTCTGCGTGAAGGATAGTGCTAGGTAAAGGTGCGTTCATTTATTTTTTGATAAATAGCTTTGCTATTAAAAATGCCATTATAACATGCCCAAGTCTAGCAAATAAGCGTAACGGCTTTATGGTTATTGCTTCAGGGTAGTATTTAAATGGTGCAATACGTACTGATTTCAAGCTCGTATTTGGATTTTTTATTTTAAAAAGTTACACTATACATATGAACATTACGTTAAAAAAATCGCTGCTGCCGATTGTTATTACGGCCCTTCTTATATTTTTAGGCTTTCAGTTAAATAATAAGCCTAGCGCCCCAAATGTGACGTTCACTACCATCGACGGCAAGAAGATCGCCATGGAAGACTTAAAAGGCAAGGTGGTGCTGGTTAATTTCTGGGCGACTGACTGCCCGGGCTGCATTAAAGAAATGCCACAGTTAGTTAATGTATACAAAAAATATAACAAAAAAGGCTTCGAGATAGTGGCTGTAGCCATGCCTTACGATCCCCCTGCACAGGTACTCAATTACGCAAAAATGAAAGCACTTCCCTTCCCTGTCATGCATGATGGTTTATCCGAAATCACCAATAAATTTGGTGGGATTAACTTAACGCCCACCACTTATATTTTTGATAATCAAGGCAAGCGCCTGCAACGCACCATCGGTGAACTGAATTTTAGTAAATTAAGCCAATTACTCAATACCGAGCTTGCTAAATAATGCTTTGGGTTAAAGCTTTCCATATTATCTTTGTGACAAGCTGGTTTGCCGGACTGTTTTATCTACCTAGGTTATTTGTAAACCATGCTACTGCAACCAATGTCATGGTATCGGAGCAATTGAAGATTATGGAATACCGTTTGTATCGCTTCATGTTACCGCTGGCCGTATTGGCTATTGGTTTCGGACTGTGGCTATGGTTAGGGTATGGAATCAGTGGCGGTTGGTTACATGCTAAAATTACATTAGTAGCAATACTGATGGCTTACCATATTTACTGCGGTAAATTGATACATGACTTTAAGTTAGATAAAAACAAGCGTAGCCATGTATGGTATCGCTGGTTTAATGAACTTCCAGTGCTGTTACTGTTTGCAATCGTCATCCTAGTAGAAGTAAAACCGTTCTAATCCAATATTTAAAAGCGGGCGTATATAGTGGATATTTTTAACTCACAATGGTTAATTCATATGCTGGTGAAATCCAGCAAAACGCCGCAGGGCCGTATTCTAAGCTTGTTTGACGTACTGCAGGATTGGTTGAATGCGCCGAGCATTCACATCGATATTGAAGAAAACGCCTCTAGCCACGCGCTTATTGCTTTCTGTATTGAGCAGGCTAAGGCATGCGGTGCAGCTAACCCGAGTATTTTGGCTGAGCATATAGTGCTCATCGCTCGCAATGCAGCGCAGCAGGAAATCAACCACCCAAATAGCGGTAGTTTCATCCATGCAAAAAAAGCTGCACACGCATTGATATTGGCGCAAACGCAAAAAGATAGATTATTGCCTAGACCTGCAGCATATGGCATTGCAGCCAGCTTGTTTATATTAATGACAGCGGGTGCGGTATGGTTGCCTTTGCAACATCAAAACAATGCTGCCCATGTAACTACGAACCTTGCCGCTAAAAATAACCATATCATGAATGCCGCATACAACGCTAAGCCCATCGCGGATGCAGGCATTACCGCTAATGAAGCTGCAAAAATGTATGCGAAATATGAACAAATGCGCAACGGCACCTGCCAATTCCCCGAAGCACTGCAAATCCCCGATAAGGATAAAGCCGTTTATATTGAAAGCGTAGTAAACGGTAAATTACCCAATAATTTGAATGACTTGGCGATAGCCAATGCTTATCTAGAAAAAGTACGCTGTAATTTCACGCCGATGCTAATGGCGAAATCCAAATAGATAAATTTATACGTAAAAAAAGAGACAGGCTTACGCACTGTCTCTTTCCATTTTAAGTATTTAATTTAAGCACCTAAAATTATTCTAATATTTTCTTTAAGTTGTTCAAACCGCTATCAAAAACTCCATTAATAGCACCGGATGCTGTTTTCTCATCCGCTGGTGCTTTAGGTAAGAAGCTCGCATCCCACACCACAACTGACTTATCCGCACCGTTTGAATATACATGCAAATTAGCGGCGTATTTTGTTACCGGCAACACGCTATCAGTAATCACATAGGTCATTGACCTATCTTTTGCATTATAAGCGGTAAGCGTTTCGTTGATTTTGCCTCCATCTTGCAATGTCAGCACACGCTTCGCACCTTTTTTATAATCTTTGCCTGTAACAATTTCAGTTTTAGCCACCGCTGGATGCCATGCGCCCAGATCCCCGAATTTCGCAATCTTATCCCAAGCTTTTGCAGCTGGTGCATCAATACTGATTGTTTTAATTACATAAAGGGTATCTGCTGCATTAGCTTGTGTTGCGAAACCCATAGCAGCTAAACTAAAGGCCATTAATAATTTAATCATGTTTTTCTCCTAAAGTATACAAAATAGTATATTAAAAATTTTCAATAAAACTAGTTATGGATTAATCAAAATATCTATATAAAACAATGTATTTTGACAATAAATCCAGAACATAGAGGATATTTTAGTATATATATACAGGTCTGTATATAGATTTTTAGGCTTGTTTGGTATAGAATTCATTAACTGTTATATATGGGTATTTATGTCACTGCTTAAAAGCAAAATTTTAGTCGTAGCAAGCGACCTTTTTCAAACGAGGGGAATCAACTCGACTGGGGTCGATACCATTGTTGCGGTCGCCGGTACTACTAAGATGACGCTTTATAAATACTTCCGTACTAAAGAGGAACTGATTCTCGAAGTGCTTAAGCAAGGCCATCAGGACTTTCAAAGTTGGTTGAATGACCAACTTAACAGCAATACCAAGAAACCTAGTGAAAAGCTACAAAAGCTATTTGATTTCATTGAAGAATGGGTCACATCGCCCAATTTCCGTGGTATGGGCTTTATCAAGGCCTCCGCTGAGTTCCCTAATGAAGAAAATCCTGTACATCAATTGTCGTCAGAGCAATCCCGTCAATTCAGGCAATATATCAGCGGCCTCGCAAGCGAGGCGAACATTCAAGACGCAGATGGTTTAGCTTTGCAGCTTTCCCTGTTGTTTGAAGGCGCAGTACAAGCGGAGCAGATGAAACGTGGTTCCGGGGCGATGAAATACGCTAAGAAGGCAGCGAAAATTCTGATTGACGGCGCGCTCGCATCCTAAATCAATATTAACGAACATTTGTTGCATTGATAGTTTGATTCTTCCAACTTCTATGTAAATTAGCATTATTAGGCTTGCCTGCTGCAGGTACTAACTAAGATAATGTGCGTTGACTCATACTAATCCAATTTTTATGCACACACTCATCTGCGGTTCGCTCGCTTACGACACCATCATGGTGTTCCAAGATCAATTCAAGAATCATATCCTGCCTGACAAAATCCATGCACTTAGTGTGTCATTTTATGTGCCGGAAATGCGCAGGGAGTTCGGCGGTACAGCCGGCAATATCGCATATAACATGCAATTGCTGGATGGTAAGCCACTGATTATGGCTACGGTGGGCGAAGACTTTGTCAGTTATATGCAATGGCTTGATACTCATGGTATTGATAACACTTACATTAAGACCATAGCTAATACGTTTACAGCCCAGGCATTTATCACTACCGATACAGACGATAACCAGATTACCGCTTTTCACCCCGGAGCGATGTCAGAGGCGCACCAGAATAGCGTTAAGGATGCTAAAGAAGTGTCCTTAGCGATTATTGCACCCGATGGTAGAGATGGCATGTTCCAGCATGCGCGTGAATGTTTTGAGGCGGGCATTCCTTTCTTGTTCGATCCCGGTCAGGGCCTGCCAATGTTCAATGGTGAAGAGCTTTTACACTTCATAGACATGGCAGATTACTTGGCAGTAAACGATTATGAGTCCCAAATCATCCAGGACAAGACAGGCCTAACTTTGGAAGAGCTAGCGCAAAAGGTAAAAGCGCTTATCGTTACGCTCGGCAGCGCTGGTTCACAGATCTACGCTGATGGTCAACGTTTCGATATTCCATGCGTTAAAGCCGAAAGTATTGTCGACCCGACCGGCTGTGGCGATGCCTACCGTGCAGGTTTATTGTTTGGGCTGTCTAAAGGCTGGGATTGGGTTACATGCGGCAGGTTAGCTTCAACCATGGGGGCAATTAAGATTGCCAGCCGTGGAGGTCAGAACCATAAACCGACCCGAGAAGAAATCGAGCAAATCTACACCCAGGCTTTAGTTAATGAAACGTTAGCTGCGCATAGCGGTCAGAGTTAGTACAAAATTAAAAATTTATAGGTTAGTTTTAAAAGGGATATACAAATGCGAACCACACAATTATTAGCAATAGGTGTAATAAGTTTATTATTGGCAGCATGCGCTAGCTCTAACTCTGGTAGTGTTTATAGCCGTGATGAAGCACGTAAAGTACAAACTATAAGAACTGGCGTAGTAGAAAGTGTACGCCAGGTTAAGCTTGAAGGTACCAAATCTCCAGTTGGCACAGTAGCCGGCGGCGCGGTTGGTGGCATTGCCGGCAGCTCTGTTGGTGGCGGCCGAGGTAGTGCCATTACCGCCATTATCGGTGCCATCGCTGGTGGCTTATTAGGTTCTGCTGCTGAAGAAGGTTTTACACGGAAAGATGGCGTAGAAATTACAGTAAAACTCGATGGCGGCAACATGGTGGCAGTAGTCCAAGAAGCTGATGATCTATTCAAAGCTGGTGAACGGGTACGGTTAGTTGAAAGCGGTGGTACTACCCGAGTTTCTCATTAGGTTTCATCACACTTTTAGCTAGTTCAAAAATGACCGTCAATAAACGGTCATTTTTTTGTCATGTTTTTTTAACCTTAACTTATTAAAGTCTCCATACAGATAAGGAGATACTTATGGTTCGTAAGGTAATAAACTCAATTGACGGGGTAGACCGCAATCGCACCCACCAAAATCACATTCACCCAAATAAAACTTTCTTGGGCCAGCAGGATATGGCACATAGGAAACTCTATATCAGCCTCACCCGCACACAAGCCGAGGTTGAAGAGGCGCAACGCTTACGCTATAAAGTATTTGCTGAAGAAATGGGCGCACAACTATCAGGCACTGGTGGCTTGGATATTGATGGCTTTGACCGATTTTGCGACCACTTAATTGTTCGTGAAAGTGCTACTAACCAAGTCATCGGCACTTATAGGATACTAAGCCCGGAAAAAGCCAACGAGGCAGGTGGATATTATTCCGCTGGGGAATTCGATTTAAGCCGACTTGCGCATTTGGCGGACAGCACTGTAGAAGTGGGTCGTGCTTGCGTGCATCAAAACTATAGAAACGGTGGCACCATTACAATGTTATGGGCAGGCTTGGCTAAATATATGCAGATTAACAATTATGAGTACATGATAGGCTGCGGCAGTATCAGTATGTCCGATGGTGGGCATGCCGCAGCGAGCCTTTACCACAAGCTGCAAGATGACTATTTAGCGCCGCTTGAATATCGCGTATTTGCTCGCAACCCTTTGCCTATAGATTCATTACGTACCGATATGCAAGTAGCTTGCCCGCCACTCATCAAAGGATATTTACGACTTGGTGCTTACATTTGCGGCGAACCGGCATGGGACCCCTATTTCAACACGGCCGATATGCTGGTAATGTTACCGTTATCACGAATCAACCCAAGATATGCAGCCCATTTTCTTAAATAAATAGGGATGTGCTGCATCAATAATAATTTTGACAAAAACGAGCAATACAATACCGCAAACTAATTGGCTTATACGCTCTTTCCGAATTGGCCGCATCATTTTCCATACCCTGGTAGGCATTTTCATCACGGCAGTCATGCTACCGTTGGTAAGAAAACCTATCAAACTATACTTGATAAGCTGGTGGTGTAGGCATCTGCTTGCTGCTTTTAATATACAGGTAATCACAAAGGGCCATCCTCCGCCTGTAACCACACTCGGCAATACCATGTTTGTAGGGAATCATGTTTCATGGGCAGATATTCATGCCTTAAACAGCCTAGTACCTGTTAAGTTTATTGCTAAATCAGAAATCCAAGATTGGCCGATTTTTGGTTATTTAGCCAAGGTCAATGCGCTCTTTATTGATCGCACCAAGCGTTACGATGCGGCACGTATAGTCAATATAGCTGCGCAAAGCTTGCAAGCGGGAGATAATCTTTGCTTGTTTCCCGAAGGTACCACCACTGATGGCACAGTAATGAAACCATTTAAAAGCAGCTTGATACAAGCTGCTATCCAGGCCAAGGCTACTATTTGGCCTTTTGCTATCCGCTATCCCCGCCCGGACGGCAGCATTAATACGGACATGGCTTATGCCGGTGACATCACTTTACCGCAATCTATGAAGGCTGTACTCCAACAAAAAAAACCCGTCGTTGAGTTGACTTTTTTAACGCCTATTGTTGTGGATGATACGGTAACGCAAGACCGTAGAGCCCTCACATTGCAGACCGAACAGCTGATAAGACGAGAATTAAATTTATGGCGAAATGATTGAATAATGCAATCATTGGTTACTGCGGCGATTGAATTGTTTATTGAATAGCTTTATCCAATGGATGCGATGGCACTTGGATAATCGCTTTATTAGCAAGATTCATTGCCGTTAACTGACCACCCCATAAGCAACCAGTATCAAGCGCATACACATTACCCCTTTGCTGCAGGCCTAATGCAGACCAATGCCCGAAAATCACTTGGGCATCTTTAGCAGCTCGGTCTGGCACGTCAAACCAAGGCATTAAGCCATTGGGTACATCAGATAGCTCGCCTTTGAAAGAGAATTCCATTGCACCTTGTGCGGTACATACACGTAACCTAGTAAAAGCATTGGTCATTACACGCAGCCTATCCATCCCTCCTAGATTTTCGTTCCAAATATTGGGCAAGTTGCCATACATATTCAATAAAAAATCTAGGTAATCAGACCCTTGCAGAGCTGTTTCCACTTCGGCGCCATATTGAACAGCTTGCGTAACGGTCCATTGCGGCAGTAAGCCTGCATGCACCATCAGATAATCACCTTCCTGATAGATGAGGTGCTGATGGCGCAGCCAATCGAATAACACCTCATGGTCTGCGGCTTCCATAAGCGCATGCAAAGTATCGCTCTTATGCGATGATGCAAAACCGTGGGCAACGGCAATTGCATGTAAGTCATGGTTACCTAATACCACTTTTAAACTCTTCTGGTTTTGATAGCACCAGCGCAATACTTCAAGTGAACCACTACCGCGATTAATCAGATCGCCCACAAGCCAAAGCTGATCTACATTCGGATTGAATTTGAGCTTTGCAAGCAATGCCTGGAAAGCATGGTAACAGCCCTGAATATCCCCAATCGCGTAGGTCGTCATATTTGCATTGCCTTGGTTCCAATTCCAAAATTAAAAAAGCCACTAATTAAGTGGCTTTTATTCAAATCTAGCTAGGACAAAATTAATTAAAAACTTGCACCACTTGAATTTGCCATGTATTTAACTGCGCCAGCAACTTCAGCATCAGTTAAACCTGGGTTGCCACCTTTAGCCGGCATATTGCGAATGCCGTGTACGGCATGGTTTACCAGTGTATCGTAACCTTGTGCAACACGAGGTGCCCATAAATCTTTATCACCGAATTTTGGTGCTGCCATCAAGCCAGCTGCATGACACATAGAACATACAGCTTTATAAACTTCTTCACCGCTTTTGCCCGCTGCTGGGGCAGCCGCAGTTTTAGCCTCTGGCGCTGCCGCAGCTACTGCTGCTGGTTTAGCTTCGGGTTGTGCTGATGCAGGTGACTCCTTAGTTTTAGAGGTAGTAGCGGCGGCGGCTTTTTCTTGTAACTTGTCTGGCCAATTAACGGCTGAAGCCGCCTCCTTAGCAGCTGGCGCAGCGCCTGCAGCTGGCGGAGTAAATTTAGCACCACTTGCATTTGCCATGTGGGCTACTGCGTTAGCGACTTCACCATCTGTTAGCGCTGGGTTACCGCCTTTAGCTGGCATGCTGCGAATACCATGAATAGCGTGGTCAATCAATGTTTCGTAACCTTGAGCGATACGTGGTTTCCAGGCGTCTTTATCGCCAAATTTAGGCGCAGACATCAAGCCCGCAGCGTGGCACATGGAACAGACTGCTTTATAAACTTCTTCGCCGCTTTTATCTGCATGGGGACCCGCATCAGCACTTGCGACTTCAACCGTAGCAGCAGGTTTGATATTTTCTTCAACTTTAGCAACTGCAGCTGCAGGTTGGGCAACCTCAGGAGCACCAGCCACGCCAAAAGTTTTGGCAATTAAAGAAATGATTAGCGTAAAAGCTAAGATAGTGCCAGGAATGGCAATGATTAATTGCCAAAAGGTGGAGCCTTTGTACTCATTATCGTTATTGCTCATTACGGTTAGTTCCCATGAATTCGTTAATAAAAATAATATTATACCTGCACTAAAGCCAAGGGAAAAGGACAGAGGTCAAGCGAAAAAGACGGGAGCAGTTACGTTTGATATAATACGCGTCACATTGCGCCCGTAGCTCAGCTGGATAGAGTGTTGGTTTCCGAAGCCAAAGGTCGTGGGTTCGACTCCCGCCGGGCGCACCAATTAAAATCAAACAGTGAAAACATTTGTCAGCGGAAGCATAACTTTGTCCTAAAGACAGCTTTATGCTTCCAAATCAAAAAGTCAGTTTTATTCTTCCAGAAACTTAAGCTCAATGTATCAGAAACACGTGGGGCGATATTATTCACTTTGGATCAGGCTGCCTTTCTTTGCTCCGGCGTGGTACTAAGTGCTTCGTATTCGGTATGGCTGGTCAATAGTTCGTCTTTTGCGCCAAGCGCGTTGGCTCGGTAGCTTGACCACTTGTAATCTTGTGGCTGCCTGCCCTCCCATAAGGTGCCACTGCGCTTGTAGCTGTAGTTGATGTATTGCATATAACGACAACCGAGCGATTTCATCATGCATGAGATGCCTTCCGGCAGATAGCGCAATTTTTCAGTCATAACTGATTAGTAATTGATTATTGATTTCTTCCAAATCCCCTTCATACAACATGCCACTTGTATATTTAAGTTTCAATAATCCCAGCAAGTAAGTATATTTTGTCTGTAATAAGTCTCTTTTTGCATTAAAGACTTGTTGCTGTGCGTTTAGCACATCCACATTAGTTCTAAGACCAACTTTGAAACTAACATTAGTAGAGGCAAGTTGGCTTTGACTTGAATGCAAGGTTTGCTCATTTGCTTGTGCTTGAGAAATGCTACTTGTGATATCTAGATAGGCTTGTTTGGTATCTAACTCTGCTTTTCTGGATGTGACTTCAATTTCCTGTTGCGCTTTTTCTTTGTTAGCTATAGCTTCTCGGACCTTAGAGCTGACAGTCCCGCCCTGATATAAAGGTAATTGAAACTGAAATCCCACTGAGGTGTTATTTAGGTTATTACCAAAACCGTTGATACCCCCATTGGCATTGGTTTTATTGTAGCTAGCAACAGCATCTAAAGTAGGCATATGTCCACCTTGATTAAGCTCCACTTCTTTGCTGGCAAGGTCATAAGCAAGCTTCTTGAGATTAAGCGTAATATTATTTTGCTGTGCATGTTGTAGCCATGCTTCTAATTTAGATGCAAGCTGATTCGACGCTTGACCAGAGAGCTGGGGGAGGCTTAATGAAATATTGGGTTGAACAGCATAAAATGCCGCTGGGTATTGTCCTGTCAATATTTGTACCGCTTGTTTTTTATTTTCCAAATCGTTGATAGCAACAATTTTTTGGGATTGCACGATATCGAACATAGCCTGCGCCTCATCTACATCGGTAATGGTAGATACCCCTGCAGCAAAATTAGCCTGTGCTTGCATCAACTGGCTATTGATTGCGGCTTTCTGGGCTTGATTTAGCTCAAGCTTGTCTTGAGCTAATAGAACGTCAAAGTAAGCTTGTGCTGACTTTAGTATTAAATCCTGCCGATCTTGTTGAAGTTGAAAACAGCTAAACTTACTTGAATCGCAGATTGTTGGTATTGCACTCTATTTTGTTGTCTAAACAAGGGTTGGTTAATGTTAATTCCATAGTTCACAGTGTCAAATTTTTCTGATTGGTTGTTGTTTCTGAATACACTGTTTGAACCTGTATAACGAATATCAGTATCGGAGTGAGTGGCACTCCCGCTCAAGCTAATTGTAGGAAGTAATAATGCTTTGCCCTGTACGAGTTTTTCTTGAGCAGCCGCATTAGAAAATCGAGCAGCTGCCCAACTAGGATCCCGCAGCTGTGCTAGTTCATAGACGTCTTTTAAACTTTGGTACCCACCTATTTCTGCTGGTGCAGCTTGCAGTAATGATGGTAAAAATATAAAAGTCATACTTGTGATAGGAATGATTAAGTTCATTTTTTTATAGTTATAGACTTACAAGAAAAGTAATAAATTATTATTTTTATATATAAAAAGGACGTTGATCTACTTCAGATGATGCTTAATATACCCTCATCTAGCGCTCTCTCCCGGCCTCATGAAACGCTTTAGTCACTGGAGACAGTAAGTACTCCATGACGGTTTGATCAGCCAACTTAATCTCTGCGACGACTTGCATTCCAGGTGAGTAATTAGTGCTTATCTATTACAGCCCCAAATTCTATGTTCGCTAACGTACAGATTAAAGGCTGGTTATGGTTATAAGCTGATTAGTAGACTAGCCTTAGTTATTACTTAACTGACTTTTTAAACGAATGGAATTTAATATGGCCAATATTTTATGTTTTAACAAAAATCTTACTGCAAGCTTGATATTTACCCTGTTAGCTTTACCTGTTTGGACATTAGCTCAAGCTGCTCCAATGGCTGACGAATCCAAAATGAACTCCTCAATGGACATGAGTGGTTCAATGGATGACAAAATGAAGGCAATGCCCATGTCGGGCGATATGGATTATGACTTTGCAATGATGATGCGCGCGCACCATCAAGATGGTTTAGAGATGGCAGAAGTTGAATTAAATAATGGCAAAAACTCTGAAATGCGTTCGATGGCTAAAAAGATTATCGTAGCGCAGAAAAAAGAAATAGCGCAGTTTGATAAGTGGCTTGCTAGGCATAAAAAAATGGAAGCTATGCCCGCAACAAAATAATGCTTGACCCTGTTGTGCAGTACTGAGTTTATGATGGCTCCAATCATTAATCGGTCATCCCACATTTAGCTAGAAACAACTTTTACAGTTGAGTTGATTGTAAATAAATGTTGGGGTGCTGCCAGTAAAACCCTCTTAATATGGAGAATCATAAATGGATAATCTACACAATCACAATGATCATGCATGTTGTGATGGAAAAGACGAGCCACTTCAAGTTAGAGATGGCTCCCATACTGACCCTGTCTGTGGCATGCAAGTTAAAGCTGATGCAAATAAGTCAGTCGAACATTCCGGCATCGCCTACTATTTTTGTAGCCAGCATTGTGTAGATAAGTTTCGCGACAATCCGCAACAATACCTAAATTCACGATCCACCTTGCTTAGTGCCAAAGATAACGTTGGTACTAAAAACGCTCTTTACACTTGCCCGATGCACTCTGAGATTCAACAAGCTGGGCCGGGCAGTTGCCCCAAATGTGGCATGGCGTTGGAACCAATGGATGCCACCACTGAAGAGGATACCACTGAGCTAAATGATATGACTCGCCGTTTCTGGGTGAGCCTAGCACTCAGTGTACCGCTGCTGTTAGTGACCATGAGTGAATTTATTCCCGGTGTGAATATTCATCATTGGATGGGCAGTAACACCTTTAATTGGCTACAAGCGATACTTGGCACGCCTGTTGTGCTTTGGGGTGGCTGGCCATTCTTTGTGCGGGCATGGGCTTCGTTCAAGACCTGGAATCTCAATATGTTCAGCCTCATTGGGCTGGGCACTGCCGCGGCATTTTTATTCAGTGTCTTTGCTTTGTTGTTTCCTTCCATGTTGCCTGCTGCTTTCAAAATGAATGGTATGACTCCGCTTTATTTTGAGGCGGCCGCTGTCATTATCACTTTGGTGCTCATGGGGCAGGTGCTGGAATTACGTGCCCGTTCAAAAACCAATAGTGCCATTAAATCTTTGCTAGAACTCGCACCTAATACTGCATTCCGCATGAAGCCTGATGGAACAGAAGAAGAAATCCATCTTGACCAAGTGCAGGTTAGCGACCAATTACGCGTTAAGCCGGGTGGCAAAATACCAGTAGATGGCGAGTTAATAGATGGGCACTCAAATATTGATGAGTCGATGATTACCGGTGAACCTGTTCCCGTTGAAAAGCAATTAGGTAGCAAGGTAACGGCCGGTACAGTCAATCAGCTAGGTTCCTTCGTATTGCGAGCAGAAAAGGTTGGAACAGATACTTTACTCGCACGCATCGTACAGATGGTAAATGATGCAGGCCGTTCGCGTGCGCCAATTCAAAAATTAGCGGATCAAGTATCAGGTTGGTTTGTACCGGCGGTGATGGCTGTGGCTGTGCTGGCTTTTGTCATTTGGGCGATGGTTGGCCCTGCCCCCACACTGGCGAATGCATTAGTTGCTGCCGTTTCGGTGTTAATCATTGCCTGCCCTTGTGCACTTGGGCTTGCGACACCTATTTCTATCATGGTGGGTATTGGCCGCGGCGCACAGGAAGGTGTGCTGATTAAAGATGCAGAAGCTCTTGAGTTGATGGAAAAAGTAGATACTTTGGTCATTGATAAAACCGGCACATTGACCGAAGGCAAACCCAAAGTACAGCGCGTTATTTCTGCTACAGGGTTTGCTGCTACAGGATTTTCCGCTGCAGTATTTACAGAAAGCGAAGTGCTACATTATGCAGCCAGCTTAGATGCATTAAGCGAGCATCCGCTGGCGGTTGCCATTGTGAATCATGCCAAACAACAAAATCTAGCGCTTCAGTCAGTGGCTCAATTTGAATCAATTACTGGGCAAGGCGTAGGCGGTCAAATAGACGGTAAGTCAGTGTTGTTGGGCAATATGCGCTTGATGGAAGCCCAATCTATAGATGTATCAGTTTTGCAGTCAGATGTACGAGCATTAAGAGCACTTGGCCAAACGGTGATGTTTCTCGCGATCAATAAACAAATCGCTGGTATTGTCAGTGTGGCTGACCCTATTAAATTCACTACTCTGGAAGCGATTCAACAATTGCATTCCGCAGGTTTGAAAATTGTAGTGCTCACTGGAGATAATGCAATAACAGCCGCTGCTGTCGCTAAGCAGCTTGGCCTTGACGATTTTAAGGCAGATGTGATGCCTGAAGACAAACTCAACTATTTGAAAGAGTTACAGCAACAAGGTCGTATTGTGGCAATGGCAGGCGATGGCGTGAATGATGCGCCTGCACTTGCACAAGCCAATGTCGGTATCGCCATGGGCACGGGCACAGATGTTGCCATGAATAGCGCACGCATCGTGCTGGTAAAGGGTGATTTACGCGGCATTGCCAAAGCTCGGTTACTGAGCCAACACACCATGAAGAACATTCGGCAAAACCTATTTTTTGCATTTATCTATAACTTTATAGGGGTGCCGATTGCCGCAGGTGCGTTGTATCCATGGTTTGGTATCGTGTTGAGTCCGATGATAGCGAGTGCAGCCATGGCACTGAGTTCAGTATCGGTCATTACCAATGCATTACGTTTGCGCAACCCCACACTCACAAAAAACTAAACAAACGAGCCTTACCTAATCATAAAACTAGATTTAATTCTATCAATGATTATTGATTATTGACTATTGATTGATTCTACTCCATGACTGATTGGTGACTCATGGATTGAATATTGCAAGATAAGAAAGGAAGAAAATCAACCGTGAGCCTGCCTAAAGAAAGCGTACTAGCTATAAATTGCGGTTCGTCGAGCATCAAGTTCGCGCTGTATATGATAGGCGAACCGCTGACCCCAAAAGTTGTTGGGAAAATGGACCGCATCGGCTTATCTGGGACAAATCTCACTTTTCATGATCTGACTCAGGGTCAACAGCACATTAGTAGTATCCCGGCGACCGATCGCCGTTCGGCAACGAATTTTCTGATTGATAGCCTCGAAAAGCAGATGGGGTTAGCTTCCGTCAGTGCAATAGGACACCGTGTGGTTCATGGTATGAGTTACACGGAGCCTGAACTAGTCACGCAGGGATTATTGGATAATTTACATCGCATCAGCTCGTACGATCCGGATCATTTGCCAGGTGAAATTGAATTGATTGAGGTGTTCCGTCAGCGTTATCCAAAACTGCCTCAAGTGGTCTCCTTTGACACGGCATTCCATCGCACAATGCCGCGCGCTGCAAAACTGTTACCTATCCCCCGTCGTTTTGATGCGAACGGTATCCAACGATACGGCTTCCACGGCTTGTCATATGCTTATCTCATGGAAGCGCTTGTCCGCGTTGGCGGCGCACAGGCAAACCAAGGACGCGTGATCCTGATTCATCTTGGTAACGGAGCGAGCTTGGCCGCTGTTCGGGATGGGCGGAGTATCGACACCAGTATGGGGTTCACGCCTACTGGCGGCTTGCCTATGGGCACCCGGTCAGGCGATCTGGACCCAGGTGTCGCATGGTATATGATGCAAGCCGAGAACCTGACACCGAAACAGTTTAACAATCTAATCAATCATGAATCCGGGCTGCTCGGTGTGTCCGAGACCAGTTCCGATATGCGCGATTTATTGGCGCATGAGAGTGAAGACGTGCGAGCCGCCGAAGCCATCGATTTATTTTGTTACCAGGTAAAAAAATGGATTGGCTCATTCGCAGCGGCGCTGGGCGGGCTCGACACGCTGGTGTTCACGGGTGGCATTGGAGAGAATGCGCCCATCATCCGCGCTAGGATCTGCGACGAGTTGCAATTTATTGGCATCGAAATCGATACAAAATGTAATACGGCCAACGCGGGTGTGATTTCCCCGAAGACCAGCCGGGTCACGGTTCGCGTCATGCATACGGACGAAGAATTAATGATCGCAAAATTGGCCTGTCAGGTTTTGGGTCTTACCACCGCTAAAAAGGAACAAGACCATGAAAACAAAGAAAATTAACATTACGAACAAACCGCTGACGCCCGACCTTCTGCGCAAGATGAACGCTTACTGGCAAGCCGCAAACTACCTGTCAGTAGGGCAAATTTATTTATATGATAATCCGCTACTGAAGCAGTCACTCAAATTAACGCACATCAAACCGCGTCTGCTCGGTCACTGGGGCACGACACCAGGGTTAAACTTCATCTACGTGCATCTGAACCGGATCATCAAGGAACATGACCTTAATGTCATTTACATCGCCGGTCCGGGGCATGGCGGTCCAGGTCTTGTTGCTAATACGTACCTGGAAGGCACATATAGCGAGGTTTACCCAAACATCTCAAAAGACGAAGACGGGATAAAACGCCTGTTCAAACAGTTCTCTTTCCCCGGTGGTATTCCAAGTCACGTTGCACCGGAGACGCCTGGTTCTATTCATGAAGGCGGTGAGTTGGGTTATTCGCTGTCGCATGCTTTCGGCGCTGCTTTCGATAATCCCGATCTGATTGTTGCGTGCGTCGTCGGCGATGGCGAAGCCGAAACCGGTCCACTTGCTACGAGTTGGCATTCAAACAAGTTTCTAAATCCGGTGCATGATGGTGCGGTGCTGCCCATCCTGCATTTAAACGGCTACAAGATTGCCGGACCCACGGTTCTGGCGCGTATTCCCCGCGACGAGCTTGAAGCGCTTTTCCACGGCTACGGTTACACGCCATACTTTGTCGAAGGCGACGATCCGCTGGCGATGCATCAGCTCATGGCGGCAACGCTCGACACGGCGGTGGAGCAGATTAATAAAATTCAGCAAGGCGCCCGTACCCATGGGTTTAAGGAACGTCCGCGCTGGCCCATGATTATCCTGTGTTCACCGAAAGGCTGGAGTGGCCCAAAAGTAGTCGACGGCAAACCGACCGAGGGCTCTTTTCGCTCGCACCAAGTGCCGTTGGCCGATATGAGTCACCCGGGACATGTGAAAATTCTAGAAAAGTGGTTAGGCAGCTATCAGCCACAAGAGTTGTTTGACTCCACCGGCAAACTGAATTCCGAACTCGCTGAATTAGCTCCGAAAGGCACGCGACGCATGGGTGCCAATCCTCACGCTAACGGTGGCATGTTGCTGCGTGACTTACACTTACCCGATTTGTACGATTATGCAGTTACGGTGTCGAAGCCAGGCACAGCAGTAGCTGAAGCGACGCGCATACAGGGCGAATTCATCCGCGATGTGGTTAAGATGAACCCGGAAACTTTCCGCATTTTCAGCCCGGATGAAACGGCATCAAACCGCTGGGGTAACGTTTTTGAGGTAACGAACCGTTGCTCGACTGCGGAAATTCTCGCCAGCGACGATCACGTTGCACCTGATGGCCGGGTAATGGAAATGTTGAGCGAGCATCAGTGCGAAGGCTGGCTTGAAGGATATCTGCTTACGGGCCGGCATGGGTTCTTCTCATGTTACGAAGCCTTCATCCACATTATAGATTCAATGTTCAACCAGCACGCTAAGTGGCTTAAGGTGGCGAACCAAATCCCATGGCGGCGCCCGATTGCCTCATTGAACTACCTGCTCTCGTCGCATGTGTGGCGTCAGGATCACAATGGTTTCAGCCATCAAGACCCGGGCTTCATCGACCACGTAATTAACAAGAAATCCGAAATCATCCGTGTCTATCTGCCACCCGATGCAAACACACTGCTGTCCGTCACCGACCATTGTCTGCGCAGTCGCAATTACGTGAACGTGATTATTGCTGGCAAGCAGTCCGAAGCACAGTGGCTTGATATGGACGCGGCTATTAAACATTGTACCGCCGGCATCGGTATCTGGGATTGGGCTAGCAATGATCAAGGGGAAGAGCCAGATGTGGTGATGGCCTGCGCCGGCGATGTGCCTACGCTTGAAACGCTCGCTGCCGTCGAGATTCTGCGGCAATACTTACCTGAAGTAAAAATACGCTTCATCAATGTGGTGGACTTGATGAAGCTACAGCCACAAAGCGAACATCCGCACGGGCTGAGCGATTGTGATTTCGATATGCTCTTTACCAAAGACAAACCGCTCATCTTTGCTTATCACGGCTATTCAACGTTGATTCTTCGGTTAACATACCGCCGCACAAACCACACGAACCTGCATGTGCGTGGTTACAAAGAAGAAGGCACGACCACCACGCCCTTTGACATGGTGGTGCTCAACGAGATCGACCGCTTCCACTTGGTCAGTGACGTGATCGATCGTATACCAAGTTTGGGTTCACGCGCGGCCTACCTCAAAC
>JACDEP010000137.1 GCA_013816325.1 Methylotenera sp. | reverse complement strand
GTCGTTGCTGATCGCTGAAAATGATCAGCAAACTGTTCTAGTGGCAACTGAAAACGGCTACGGAAAGCGTACAGTGTTGGCTGATTTCCGTCATTCTGGTCGTGGTACGCAAGGTGTTAAAGCCATTGCAGTCAGCGAGCGTAATGGCTTGGTAGTTGCAGCAAAACTGGTGAATGAAGAAGATGAAATCATGCTCATTACCACTGGCGGCGTATTGATTAGGACTCGT
This sequence comes from Methylotenera sp., assembly GCA_013816325.1. Lineage (GTDB taxonomy): Bacteria > Pseudomonadota > Gammaproteobacteria > Burkholderiales > Methylophilaceae > Methylotenera. Next base: position 5,677 of record JACDEP010000137.1, on the reverse strand, counting down.
GTTAAAGAAATTCGCGAGCTTGGCCGTGCGACTCAAGGCGTTACATTGATTAACTTGGGCGAGGGTGAAAAACTCTCTGGCCTTGAGAAAATCGTTGAGACGGACGAACCGGAATCGGTAGAATAAAAAGTCCTAAAAAGCCATAAGACAAATTTAATCATAGACAAATAACCCCAAAATATTTAAGGCAAATGAAGCAAATATTTAACTTTTCCGCCGGCCCGGCAGTATTGCCAAAACCAGTATTAGAACGCGCCCAAGCCGAAATGCTGGATTGGCATGGGTCTGGCATGAGCGTGATGGAAATGTCCCATCGCGGTAAAGAGTTCACCAGTATTCTGGAAAAAACCGAGGCTGATCTACGCAAGCTGATGGATATTCCAAGCAATTACAAGGTGTTATTTCTGCAGGGTGGGGCGATTGCTGAGAACGCCATGATTCCCTTGAATCTATTGAATGGCAGCGAAGCGGATTACGTGGTGACTGGTTCATGGTCGAAACGTAGCGTTGACGATGCGAATGCCTATGGAAAGATTAATGTAGTAGCAAGCGGCGAAGCGGATAAATATACTTATGTGCCCGACTATTCAAGCTGGAAGTTGAATAAAAACGCTGCGTATGTACATATTTGTACCAATGAAACTATTAACGGTGTGGAATTTGATGGACTGCCTGACACAGGTGGCGTACCAATAGTCGCTGATATGTCTTCGCACATATTGTCACGGCCAGTAGATGTAAGCCAATATGGAGTAATTTATGGCGGCGCGCAAAAGAACATAGGGCCGGCAGGTTTGTGTATTGTCATAGTGCGTGATGATTTGCTTAATCGCGCATCGAAGCTGACGCCAGCCGTATTCAATTGGAAAGTACAGGCAGAAAATCAATCTATGATTAATACGCCGCCCACTTATAGTATTTACATCGCTGGCCTAGTATTCGAATGGCTGCTAGCGCAGGGTGGGGTGGCTGCTATTGAGCAAAAGAACATCGCAAAAGCAACATTACTTTATGATTACATCGATAGCACAGAGTTCTACTCGAACAATATTGCGCTCAGTAACCGATCACGAATGAATATACCTTTCTTTTTGCGAGACGAAAGTTTGAATGATGTATTTTTGAAAGGCGCAGCAGAAAATGGCTTGTTACAATTAAAAGGCCATCGTATGGTAGGTGGTATGCGTGCTTCAATTTACAATGCAATGGCGATAGACGGCGTTCGGGCTTTAGTTTCATACATGAAAGACTTTGAAAGTAAGCATTAAACAAGCATGAGCGACCAAGCAAAACTAGAACAACTAAAATCCTGCAGAGATGAAATTGATGCGTTGGATAATGAGTTGCTGCGCCTAGTTAGCCGCCGTGCTCAGCTTGCCCGCGAGATAGGTAGCCTAAAAGATGATGGTGTTATCTATAGACCAGAGCGTGAAGCGCAAGTATTAAGGCGTCTCATAGAGTTGAATGGCGGACCGCTTTCTGCGGAAGCTGTTACTAATATTTTTCGCGGCATAATGTCCAACTGTAGGGCATTGGAAAAAGAGCTATCAGTTGCATTCCTAGGTCCATTGGGCACATTTAGTGAAGAGGCTGCAAATAAGCAATTCGGTGGGCTTTCTGCGCCAATGCAATGCAGTTCGATTGACGAAGTGTTTAGGCAGGTTGAAACTGGCCAAGCCAATTATGGCGTGGTTCCAGTTGAAAACTCAACCGAAGGCGCAGTAAGCCGTACGCTGGATTTGTTGATGCAGACTAGCCTTAAGATATGCGGCGAAATCGAGCTGGCAGTGCATCACAACCTGCTATCCACTCAGGATGGTTTTGCTGGAATCAATAAAATTTACTCACATGCCCAATCCTTGGCTCAGTGCCATGAATGGCTTAACAAAAACTTACCGAATGTTGAACGTGAATCAGTGGTCAGCAATGCAGAAGCTGCGAAGCTAGCATTTACAGGACCTAACACAGCAGCGATTGCTAGCAAACGCGCTGCAGAGTTGTTCGGCTTAAATATTCTTGCTGAAAATATTGAAGATGACCCAAAGAATACCACGCGTTTCCTGGTACTTTCACAACATGATGTTGCGCCCTCTGGAAAAGATAAGACATCATTGGTGATGGCAACTAAAAACGTGCCTGGAGCTATGCTTGCCTTACTAGAGCCGTTGTCCAGACACGATGTGAGTATGACCAAGTTTGAATCTAGGCCATCCAAAATAGGTATGTGGGAATATGTGTTCTTTATGGATATTGAAGGGCATATACAGGACGCCAAAGTTAAGGCAGTAGTTGCTGAATTGGAAACCCGTGCTTCGTTCTTAAAATTATTAGGATCGTACCCGATAGCCTTGATTTAAATGAAATGTTACTAAAGGATATAAGTATGCCTTTAAGTGAATCAATTTTAAGTAACACTGGCTGGAACAAATTTTCACTCAAATTTGAAAATTTGCGCTTAGAGGCACATTACAAAACGCATACTTTCCCCCGTTTACTTTCCCAATCTAGGTTAGCCCTTATCTTAGGCGCCTTGATGTATGAAATGTACGGCGTCTTAGACCATCTGCTAGTGTCCAAAAACATCCTCAATAGAATTGAATTCATTCGTATTTCCACTACTTTTGCGATCATGGTGGTTTTTGGCCTGACTTTTACCAAATACTATAGAAAATATAACCAGCTCTTACTGATTTCAATACTATTGTTTGCCGGTATAGGTTTGTTATGGAAAATGGCTTTGATTGACCAGCGTATTTTTTCATATTATTTTTCTGGGATGCTGTTACTGTTATTTTGGATACATGCTTTTTATATCCTTAATTTCATTAATGCTTTTTATTGCACTTTCGCCTTGATGGTAATCACTACTGTCTTTTTTTTCACAGCCTTCAACTTTAATTACAGTGAAACAATCTGCTATTTATTCATCTTGTTTTCAGCTTTCGGCGTGTCCATGTTTTCCAGTTATATTTCAGAAAAGGCAGATAGGTCCTTGTTTTTGCGGGAAAAGGAATTGGATAGAACGGTTTATACAAAGGGAGAGCGCAACTCATGACAGCTTAACTGGTTTACCAAATAGAGTGTTGTTGATGGATAGAATAGATCAAACTATTCATGATTCGAATCGTAATAAGCAAGTTTCTGCTGGTATTTTTTTAGATTTTGATAATTTTAAAACGGTTAACGATACCTATGGGCATGTGACCGGCGATCACGTCCTGATAGAGGTCAGTGATCGCTTAAAAGCAAGCATACGTGCGGCAGATACAGTAGCTCGTTTATCCGGGGATGAGTTTTTTGTATTGGCGCGGGATATCAAAAGTGTAGATCAAGCGAAAGCTTTCGCTAACAAACTTCTTGCACAAATTAAAGAACCTTACTCTTTTGACGGGGAGGAATTAACTACACCATTGTTTGCAAGTATCGGCATTTGTGTATTTCCCATACAAAGATGTCACTGCTTTAGGCGTAATCGACAAAGCTGACCGCGCCATGTACCAAGTTAAATTAAGTGATAAATCCGGCATTAATGTTTCTCAGTAATAACATAACGAGGATCGCACAGTAATCGTCTCGTTATCGGAGTTTAATCACATCTAGCTATATCAAAGGCGTGTTAAAATATTAGCAAACTACGGCGAAAGCCGTTTTTTTTGTTTCTTTAATCAGCCTTTTAAATCTAATTTTTTAGCGAAGCACATTTTTTGTATTCACCCACCATGAATAAATTAGCACCAGATTATATCCGCGCTATAGCGCCTTACCAGGGAGGTAAACCTATCACCGAGCTTGCCCGCGAGATGGGTTTGGAAGTTAATAGCATCGTTAAATTGGCTTCTAATGAAAACCCATTGGGCATTAGTCCTAAGGCAGAATTTGCCATTCAGGAAGCATTGCTGGATATTGCACGTTACCCGGATGGAAATAGCTTTGCGTTGCGCGATGCGGTTAGCAAAAAATTTAATGTAGCCCCCAATCAAATTGTGTTTGGTAATGGCTCGAATGACATTCTTGAGCTGGCTGCGCGTGCTTTTTTAACTACCGAGTGTGAAACCATTTATTCGCAGCATGCTTTTGCGGTATATCCACTGGTTACGCAGGCCACCGGTGCTAAAGGTGTAGTGATTCCAGCCAAGGATTATGGCCACGACTTAACTGCTATGCTAGCGGCGATCAATGCAAAGACGCGTATTATCTTTGTAGCAAATCCTAACAACCCGACGGGTACACTGATACCCAAGGATGATTTACTCGCATTCCTTAAACAAGTGCCTAAACATGCCTTAGTGGTACTGGATGAAGCTTATGATGAATACTTATCAGCGGCTAATAAATCTGAGGCTATTGGCTGGCTGAACGAATTTGAAAATCTGATTATTTCCCGTACTTTCTCTAAAGCTTATGGCCTGGCAGGTTTACGCGTAGGCTTTGGGTTGATGCATGCAGAGGTAGCGGATATTTTGAACCGTATGCGCCAGCCTTTTAATGTGAATTCAATTGCACAAGCCGCAGCCGTTGCATCATTAGCAGATGAGGATTTTGTCGCACGCAGTTATGCGGCTAACCAAGGTGGCATGGCACAATTGACACAAGGATTTGATACACTTAGATTAAGCTATATTCCTTCATATGCAAATTTTATAAGTTTTAAAGTACCTAATGCTGAAGCAGTTAACCTAAAACTGCTTGAGAATGGGGTGATTGTAAGACCCATCGCCAATTATGAAATGCCCGACTATCTAAGAGTGAGCATCGGTTTGTTTAGTGAAAATGCGCGATTTTTAGAAGTCCTAAGCCAAATATTAAACAGTGCAAATATTAAATAGTACAAATTAGAAAAGTAACGGTAAATGACCGATTTAGAAAAATTAACCTACGAGAAGCTGGCAACAGATGATGTCCGTATTCGCGAAATTAAGGAGCTGATAACGCCTTTAGCGTTATTGGGCCGCTTAAAAGAAAGCGAAGAAACGACGCATAACATCCTTGCAACGCGTGCAGCAATCCATCGTATCCTTCATCAGACGGATGATCGTTTATTAGTAATAGTCGGGCCTTGTTCCATTCACGATACCGAAGCCGGTATAGAATATGCCAAGCGTTTGCTTGAAGTACGCAAAACGCTTGCGGCCGATTTGCTGATCGTCATGCGGGTTTATTTTGAGAAACCACGAACAACCGTCGGCTGGAAAGGCCTGATTAATGATCCTTTCCTTGATGGTAGCTATCGCATCAATGAAGGACTAGAACGTGCGCGTAAGTTCTTACTTGATGTGAATGAACTTGGTATGCCGGCCGGTATTGAATTTCTCGATACCATTACCCCGCAATATACTGCGGACCTAGTGAGTTGGGGCGCCATCGGTGCGCGTACTACTGAATCACAGGTTCATCGCGAGCTGGCATCAGGCTTATCGTGTCCCATAGGGTTTAAAAACGGTACGGACGGCAATGTGCGCGTCGCCATTGATGCAATTAAGACAGCAGCAAGCCCGCATCATTTTCTTTCCGTCACTAAGGAAGGGCAGTCGGCGATAATCTCTACCACCGGCAATGAAGACTGCCATGTGATTTTGCGCGGCGGGAAAGTTCCTAATTACGACGCAGCTAGCGTAGATGCAGCCTGCAAAAGCCTGGCAACGGGTGGTTTGGCGCCACGCCTGATGGTGGATTGTAG
>JACDEP010000230.1 GCA_013816325.1 Methylotenera sp. | reverse complement strand
ATGCTGCACTTACCACTAGCGATATCAATAATAAGAACGCCAGAACTAGTACCAAGCCTAGGGATAATAAACGCGTTCTTAGTAATACGCTGATACCCGAAATAGTCGGTTGCTTGGCACCCCAAATCTCATCGAGTGTGCTTTTAAGCTCCGCAAAAACTGTCGTAGCGCCAACTATCAATAACCCTGTGGCAATAATAGTGGCAAACAAGCCAGCCTTTGGGTCGCGTGCAGCCGCTAGTAAAGCTTGAATTGCTTCAGCACCGTTCTTCCCTACCAGACTCTGTATCTGCAGAATTATTTGGCCTTCTGCAGCATCGGTACCAAAAAAATATCCTGCGATAGCGATAGCCAGAATAAGGATAGGCGTTAATGAAAACAATGTGTAAAACGCCAAGGCTGCACCCCGGCTGGAATCGCGATGATCCAGCCAAGAATCAAAAGATACACGCAATATATGGTAAAGCGTTTTGTAATGTAAGTTTTGATAAAACAGCGAATGCCGTTTTGCACCTCGAAGCATATAAAACCTATCTAATGAGCAAATAAAGCAATTAAAATGATAATTGGAATAGGTATGCCTAAGAAAAGTAGAAGTAATGAACGCATATTATTCTCCGTAAATATATAAAGTTTATAAGTCTGTATCGCGGCAGCGGCCGCCCCATGTGGCAGCAAGGCTTGCTGTAAAGGCACCAATCAATAATGCGATGAATGCCCATAAAGCAATATATGCTGCGGCTTTACGTGCTTTGTCAGCTGCATCTTTCACTGCAAGTTCCGCATCCTGAATAGCCTTGAAAGTATCGTTTACGCGTTTTTCAGCATCGTCCTGCGATAACCCGGTACGCTGCGCTACTAGCTGTGCGACATAACTGGCGTCATTAGGGGCAATTGATTTGTCGTGCAAACCTTTTGTAAAAATCCGACGTACTTCCTGGCTAGATGCAAAACTTGAGCTTCCATTATTTGAATTGCCAAAATTACTAGCATTAATAGCAGCGGCGTTTGCGGAATTACTAGTGGTAGAAGCATTACTAGTGGCAGTAGCATTGCTGGTAGTAGGTGCTTTCCTAAATAATGAATCGATAAAATAAGCATTACTATCATCATTTGCCAACCCTGCAGCTGTAGCAGCGGCTACGCCTCCAGCAACGGACGCTCCTGTTTTAACACTGCTGCTGATCACTGAACCTAGTGCCGAGGCAAACAAAGTAGCGGTAACTAATAATGCGATTGCCCAAGTTAAAAAGCCATGAGCAGTATCACGGAAATACACTTCATCTTGGTGTACATTAATTGCGCGATTTCTTAAACGGCCGGCTAAAAAACCACCCATACCCGAAGCGATGATTTGTGTAATTGACAGCCAAAGAATAGCAGTAATGCCAAATGTAGCAGCCGTTACGCCATTATTACTCCAAGGCGAAACCATCGATAAACCAAAACCCGTGCCAAGTAATGAAAGTAAAATTGACAGGGCAGCCGCGACGATTGCCCCTGCAAAAATCGCTCGCCAGCAAACCGCATGCTGATGTGAGTGGGTTGTATAACTAGGCTCTTTTATGAGCAGTCCATCCTCACTTAATCCTTCAATAGCCATGATTTTTCTCCTGTTAATTTAATTGTTGTATCAATCAATACTTAATTACACCGCTTTAAAGTATGGAGAGGATATCAATACATCGCTGTCGGGGCTTGCAGGATTTTATTGTAAGAATGTGCTTACAACGTTTTAAAGTGATAATAATTGGGACACAAATAGTCAGATTCAGTCTTCCGCATTAAGGCAGGCAATATCGAAAGCGGGTAAAAGAGACGATGGCATCGCCACTCTGCCTGAACACAGTTATTCAGGCAAAATGGCGGAGAGTTTGGCATAGGAGGTTGACTAGTCGTGTTAAATACTAAACCTACAATTTATAGCGCAATGGCTATAGCGAATATGGTTCCGATTGGTCCGGCCAAATCACTAATAACCCGGGTAATGGACAGTGACTACAGTG
>JACDEP010000018.1 GCA_013816325.1 Methylotenera sp. | reverse complement strand
CTAACTTCTGTTCCAGTCCTTCCATACGTTCATGTAGGTTTTGAATGGCAAGTTCTGCGCGTACATTCACCTCATGGTCGATCTCTGCATCCAGCCTATCCCTGGAGGACTGGCGATTCTGCGACATCATGATGATAGGTGCCTGTGCAGCGGCTAGCATGGAAAGCACTAAATTCAGGAACACATAGGGATAGGGGTCAAATGCCTCGTCTTTAGGGCCTAATATTTCTGTATTCAAAAAAGCCCATACCAGCAGAATACCTAAAAATATAATAATAAAAGACCAGGAGCCTGCTACGTTAGCAATGCCATCGGCAGCCCGCTCACCCAGCGTACGTTGGTCTACATACTCCTGGTTAACATCCCGTATGCCCTCTAAGTGATCAAGTACGTTCTGGATTTCGTAGCGTTCATCTCTGGATAGCTCGCGCCATTCTTTTTCTGAAAGCTTCTTAATAGATTTAGCAGATTTTGCCATTTATACACCTGACAAATAAATTAAATAGCACTAATGCCCAGCGCCCTTGGCCGCTCGTTGCGGGAAAACCATAATCAGTACCACGATAATAACAAAAATGCTGATGGATGCGGTATAGCGGCTTAGCTCCATGCCACCTTTCGCGATGGGCTTATCAAGGAAATCACCCACCACCGCGCCTAGCGGACGGGTCAGAATGAACGCCGCCCAAAATAATAGGGTTCTGGATAAGCTAGTGTAATAATAAGCAGCGAGAACTAGCAATAACAGCACACTAAATATTATGGCTCCGCCGCTATAACCCAACCCAGCAGTATCAGCCGTCCAATCGCCCAGCGCCGTACCTAATGTTTGCGAGAACATAATCGTCACCCAATAAAACATCTCAACCTTAGGTGAGCTCACCGTATTCACTGAGATAGATCCCATCACTTTGTACCAAGTCACCAAAGATATAAGCAAAAGGGTGAGTAATAATGCTGAGCCGCCCGTGTAGCCAATACCCAGCGAGCGATCGGCAAAATCAGCCAATGTTGTCCCTACCGTGGTAGTGGCAATAATGGTAGCCCAATATAAAATTGGGTGAAATTTTTCCGCCTTGATTTGCGCAATTACCGCGATTAGGAATATGACTCCGAATATAGCTGTACCCACAAGGTAACCCAGGTTCATGGACATGGAAACTGCATCACCACCGGTTTCGCCCAGCGTAGTCGCTAATATCTTAATTACCCAAAAGATTAAAGTGAGTTCCGGCACTTTACTTAATGCATGACTCCCCCTCAGCTTTGTAGTGTCATCATTCACCGTGAAATTCTTTTAAATCGCCGTTTTTATATGCTCTCGCAGCCGTTTGATAATAGGCAATCGCCTCATTAAGTAAACGCTCGTCCATCTTAGTCGGCGTTCCATCAAAAGTAAGTGGATCTATTTTATAAGCCTCAGCTTGTTGTTTAGGGCTTAAGACGATGAGCGTGTCATTCTTGTAATAGCCTAATTGTTGATAATTACTAATGAAGGCACGTTCCGGTTGTTTCTCTGCTGCGGCTTCAAACATAGATTGTCCGTAAAAATGATCTTCACCTTTTACGCCCAAAACATCAAGTAAGGTTGGCACAATATCGATCTGGCTGGCGATGCGGCTGTAGCGGCCTGCAGGCAATAAATCCGGTGCATAGAAAAATAGCGGTATATGGTATTTAGCGACCGGTAGTTTAGTTTTACCTGCAACAGATGCACAATGATCCGCCACGATAACGAATAAGGTATCTTTAAACCACGGTTTTGTTTTGGCTTTCTCTATAAATTGACCAATTGCATAATCGGTGTATTTCACCGCGCCTTCTCGCTTGCCCTGTGGTAAGTCTATTTTTCCTTCAGGGAAGGTAAACGGACGATGGTTGGTAGTCGTCATAATGTGGGCAAAGAATGGTTTTTGCGATTTCACATTCTCATCAAATATCTTGATGGAATTTTCAAATAAGCTTTCATCATCTACCCCCCAAACATTTTCTGCCTGGATAGTACTTTTATCAAAATCGGTGCGATCTACAACTTTGTAATCATTGCCCCTAAAGTATGCGTTCATGTTATCAAATACGCCGTAGCCGCCGTATATAAAGAACGTAGAGTAATTTTGGGCTTCTAAAAATTCACCAATCGTTGCTAAGTGTTCATTGTCTGGCCTATGTACAACTGCTTGGCCGGGTATTGGCGGAATAGCGATTGATAGAGCATCTAACCCACGTACGGTGCGGGTACCCGTAGCAAAAAATTTATCAAATACTAGGCTTTCTTCCGCTAGTTTATCTAATACTGGTGTCAGGTTTTCTTTATTGCCATAAGTGCCTAAATACTCCGCTGACAAACTTTCTACAGAGATCAAAATGACGTTTTTTGGCTTACGCTTGAATGGGCCAAGTTCGGCCATTTTATGCTCGATATCATCCGTCTCTTCTTTTAGTGTAGCTGTAATTGGTTTGCGGTCTGTACCTGCTGCTTTGAGCGTACTTATCGCCAATGCCTGTGGAATGGTTTTGTAGAACTTATCGTAATCTAGCTCATTACGACGGGCGGCTGCGGCGAAGCTAAATAATCCATTACCGGCAAGCTCGTTGGCATAGGCATTTTTACTGAATTCCATCTGGTCTACGTTAGCCATCTTGAAACTGAGAACTGGCAACACTATGGCTAGCAATAACAACCCGATTTTTTGTTTGGATGAAATCGGATTGTTGTTAAACACTACGAATCGTTTTGAAGTTAGCACTATCGCCAACGCGGTGAGGGCAATGATTAGCACAATCAGGGGGACTGGATATGATTCCCTGATATTGCCAATCACTTCATGGGTGTAAATTAAATAATCCACCGCTATAAAGTTGAATCTGGTAGTGAATTCTTGCCAGAAGATCACTTCTGAAACCGCACCGAAAATCAAGCTAAAGACAATAACCCAAAGAGCAAGCCAACGTAAGTTGTTTAGCCAAGGTCGGCTACGCCATTTATTTGGCATGAGTGCCGTGATTACAAATAAAGGCGCAATAAGAAAAGCAAGGGCATTTAAATCAAACCATGTGCCCAACGCTAAAGTTTGGATAAATTGCGTTGCACTGAGCTGCTGCATACCGACATCAACCCAAAGCACCAACCTGAGCAACAACCAAATTAACAATATGATGATTGCGAAAAAACTAACAAAGGAAAGACGGTGAGAGTTGTTATTACTAAACTGCTTAATCATTTAATAACCTAAATAACTTATTCAACCTTTTTTTATAGCAATTGCCATGCCTGACAACTAAGCCATTGTTTATATTTAAAATTACTGACTTTGTTAAAAGCGTGGATACATTAATTGCGCAGAAAAATATACTATCCCGCAATTTTTGTAGGGTTTTTAGATTGTGGTGACCACAATAAGTACAGCGCCAATAAAAGCATCCATACAATCAAGCCTGTCCAAAGATTGTGGGACATGAAATGCGCGCCTCGCATCATCTGTCCCCAGCCCATGACTAAGCCGGCAATCAATCCTGCATATAAAGCAGTTTTAGCGAGCGTTGGCTGGGTATCGCGAAAGCCGAAATAGATCGCCATCAATGAAAACCCAGCTGATGCATGTCCGCCGGGGAAGCAATGGCCGGGCTTGGCGCCTATAGGTAGGGCATCAAATAATGCAAGATACGGCTGGCTACCGCCATACATAGTTAAATCCCAAGGGCAGGAGTGGTTACTCATGTGCTTCAATATAGAAATCGCCGTGGTACTAATTACCATGCTGATGAACGTCCAAATAAACGCTCGGTGATATTTTCTTACCCATAAAGGTGAATTGTTTTTAACGAAACCAAATAAAAATAGTCCCAGAAAAATTAAGGAAATCACCATCACAACATACTTGAAGCCTAAGTGCATAACAGTTTCTATTAACCAATTACGCTTAAGAGGAAAACTCGCTAATTGTGTATCGTAAAAAGGTGCGATAAGCCATGCATCGAGATTGGTATGCGGATAAATGAATATCATGAAAGCCGCAAGAAGGCAGGGTATGACCAAGTGCAGAAGCCAGAAACGTGGTGAATATGAAAGTAGACTTCTCAATGAAATTGGCTAATGCTGACTTGATGGAATAGAAATAAATTGGCGAAATAGGAATAAACCATTGCGCTTAAAAACAATATTCCTAGTCAATATGAGGTTCTAATTTGTTCTTCAAACTTATAGATATATCACCACTGGGAAGACGGTTACAGCCAATACTAAAATGAACCAGTCCATACCCCAACGCTCTAAATGACCAGTGAAATGCAGGAATAGCGCGGTAATAGCCACAACGTAGTAAAGCAAGTAGATCATTAATGCCATAGATGCACCGATATATAATTATTTGTATAAATATCAGTTTAGCAAAAAATCTACAAATTATTACAATTTTATTCCAATGTTTACATTTGTAAATTTTTACCTACAACAAGGTGGTAGATAAATGCTTGGTTTTATTGCTACTTTAGCGTATATTTCACCTATTGCTAGGGGTCTGTAACTTTTGATTTTTTTCTTAAATTACAGTGAGAATCACCCTTTGAACCTGATGCGGATCATGCCGCCGTAGGAAAGCAGCTTCAACGCTTTTCTATATTTTAAGTAGACAAAGCAGCTTCAACGCTTTCCTATGTATTAGTAGGCAAAGCAGTTTCAATGCTTACCTACGCATTAAGTAGACAAAGCCGCTAGATCGCTTTTCTACAATCAAAACCTGTAGGAAAGCAAACCATCACTTGCTTCTTACATTACTGCTATAAGGAGCACCCAGTGAACGCCATCGATAAAACACTACACAAAAATACCGCAATATTTGACGGTGAAACCGCACAAATTGATCCTGATACCATCAAGCCATTTGCTAAATCACGCAAGATTTACGTGCTAGGTTCACGCGCTGATATTCAAGTACCTTTCCGTGAAATTAGCCTAAGCGATACGCCTTCTATGTTTGGCGCGGATACCAACGCGCCAGTAGTTGTTTATGACACCAGCGGCGCCTATACAGACTTAGACGTAAGCATTGATATTCGCAACGGCTTAAACACCGTACGTTCTGGCTGGATTGCAGAGCGCAACGATACCGAACAATTAGATGGTCCAAGCTCAGAATTTGGTCAACAACGTTTAGTGGACCCTGAATTACGTGCGATGCGCTTTAACCTCACACGCAAACCGCTACGCGCTAAGGCTGGCAAAAACGTCAGCCAAATGCATTACGCACGCCAAGGTATTATTACGCCAGAAATGGAATATATTGCCATTCGTGAAAATCAACGCCGTGAAAACATGAGCGAGTTGCTTCAAACGCAACATAAAGGCCAAGATTTTGGCGCGAATATCACCAAAAGTATTACGCCAGAATTTGTACGTAGCGAAGTTGCACTTGGCCGCGCGATTATCCCCGCGAATATTAACCACCCAGAAGTTGAGCCGATGATTATTGGCCGTAATTTCTTGGTTAAAATTAACGCCAATATTGGTAACTCAGCTTTAGGCTCTAGCATTACCGAAGAAGTTGAAAAAATGGTGTGGGCGACACGTTGGGGTGCGGATAACGTGATGGATTTATCAACAGGTAAAAATATTCATGAAACCCGTGAGTGGATTATCCGTAACAGCCCTGTACCTATTGGAACAGTCCCAATCTACCAAGCACTAGAAAAAGTAAATGGTAAAGCTGAAGATTTAACATGGGAAATTTTCCGCGATACTTTAATTGAGCAAGCCGAACAAGGGGTGGATTACTTCACAATTCATGCAGGTGTACGCTTAGCTTACATCCCTATGACGGCAAAGCGCATGACAGGTATTGTGTCACGCGGTGGTTCTATTATGGCTAAATGGTGTTTAGCGCACCATAAAGAAAGTTTCTTGTACGAGCATTTTGAAGACATCTGCGAAATCATGAAAGCCTACGATGTGAGCTTCTCACTAGGTGATGGTTTGCGCCCAGGCTCAATTTATGACGCCAATGATGAAGCACAATTTGCCGAACTCATCACGCTAGGCGAACTCACACAAATTGCTTGGAAGCACGATGTACAGACCATGATTGAAGGCCCAGGCCATGTTCCTATGCATTTGATTAAAGAAAACATGGAATTACAGCTTGAGCATTGTGGCGAGGCTCCATTCTACACTTTAGGTCCATTAACTACGGATATTGCGCCGGGTTATGATCACATTACTTCAGGCATTGGCGCTGCTATGATTGGTTGGTACGGCTGTGCTATGTTGTGCTACGTAACGCCAAAAGAGCACTTAGGTTTGCCAGATAAAGAAGACGTGCGTGTAGGCGTAATTACCTACAAAATCGCTGCACACGCGGCAGACTTAGCCAAAGGCCACCCAGGCGCACAGATTCGTGACAATGCATTAAGTAAAGCACGTTTTGAATTCCGTTGGGATGACCAATTCAACCTAGGCCTAGATCCAGAAAAAGCCAAAGAATTCCACGACGAAACATTGCCGCAAGATGGCGCAAAACAAGCGCATTTCTGCTCTATGTGCGGCCCACATTTCTGCTCTATGAAAATCACACAAGACGTACGCGATTACGCAGCGACGTTAGGCGTAAGCGAGCAAGAAGCGCTAGGCAAAGGCATGGAAGCCAAGGCGATCGAGTTTGTGAAAAAAGGCAGTGAAGTATACCAAAAAGTGTAATCATGCCCTTCATGCCGACGAAAGTCGGTATCCAGCGTCTTTAGCAATGATTACAAACTCGCTGGATTAAGTATTAATTATCAATAATAAGCCACTAGATTCCGTGTCAATTCACGGAATGACCCAATAATAAGTTAAGTAATGGATTGTTAGATTTTGGATCTAATAATTACTGAGAAGCTCCCAAATTGGGCATTAACAAATTTTAATAATTATCAAATGAAGATTTTTAAGTAAAAAATCCGACAATTATAGACAATCTCCATAAGAACTAATTGTCATATTGGTCACGCTATTTATTTCGAAGAGACTATGAGCTAGTTAGTCAATGGATTAGCATTAAGAGAATGTTTTTCTAGAGTTGCCGTATTTGCGGCAGCATGTGCTGCGATCGCTTTACAAGCAGGAGCCACTTTCGCATATTCATTTTGGCAGAAAATGTGTAGTGCTGTAACTTGATCGCCCAAAACTGTTGCTGCAATACGAGTTGCTTCATTAATTTCACAGCTCACCACAGCTTTATCACCACCGCCAGTGATACCGAACCCCATTCCCTGAACGCCTAGTGCTGCGCCACTACGACAGGTAGCTGAAGGTAACGGTGCAACCGCAAATGCAGTAGAAACAGGGTTGCGGCGAGCTTCGGAATTATAACTAATGTTTGGATTAGCCTGACTTTGTGAAATATTATCTTCGCTGATTCTACCTGAGTTGTTACTGTTGTTATTGTTGTCTGCGATGGCCTGCGAGGTGAAAAGAATTGTTGCAAAAGCAAGAAAGATTTTTAAGCTCTTATACATAGAAGCTCCTTTTTGAAATTAAGTATTTTGATATTAATTTTTGGGTTATTTGTTAACACACTATTTCACAAGTTTACGCATCATGTGCATTCGTGAATATCAGGTATAAAGGAAATCCTACATAAGAAAATTCTTACAAGTGATTTTAAGAATTTTTGGACAGATAAGACTCGTTTGCAGTGGTTCGAGAGTTGTTGTCGCTCTATAAAAGGCAGTTATTCAATTACGGAAGGCGGAGGTTTGAATAATACGTATATTACATAACACTTGCGGAATTGAAACATACGGAAAGTACTGCTCTAAAAATCAAAGCCGCCTAGATTTCAAACCGCGATTAGGACATTGCTAAGACAAGTTCAGTACAACTAGAATAATGCAGCCACCGTCAAGCAGTTCATGCATATTGTTCTCGGCTAGTACTCTTACCACCCGACAAAACTTATGAACTGCGCTGATGTTGCAAAGCCCAAAATAAAAAGCCAGCATTCGCTGGCTTCATTAACTCTTACCTTTATGTTTTATTTCTTCGCCTTGCCACAAACCCTATAAGCGACAAACCTGCCAACATCATTACGTAAATTTCAGGCTCTGGCACTGTAGATACAGGTGGCTCCTCCATCACATTTGCAGTGACATAAGAGGTGAGCGTTAAATAAAGCGTTTCATCTTTGGGTGAAAAGAACGTGACGGATAATCTCTCAGAACCTGTAAACGGAGAGAATGCCAACTGACCTAAACGGGTATTTTCGCTATGCGAACTATTCAAGTCTATTGCGGTGCTGGCAAACGCTTGTTGACCAGCTTCCGGCTGAATGTTGAGATAGGCATCGGCTAATAATGTAAAAGTGGTATTGGCTAAGTAATCAATGCGGATGGATGCCCAGGTGTTCACGAATGAAAAATTGGAATTATTCATATCGGTTTGTGAAAATATGATAGCGCTGTCATCCCCCGGTGCGTACTTCGCGCTGCCGCTGGCATTATTGATGCCGTCTGTAATGGTGTGGGATAACTCAAATGAATAATCCGGTGCGATATCAGTAGATGAAACTCCCTCTGATGGGCCCATTACTGTGCCGCTGCTGGCAACTAAAAAGCTCCCCGATGTGGCAGAAACGCCAGGGCCGGTAACCTCATAGCTGAAATTGGAAAGTGATGCATACGAACTAGTGGTGCCGATGCGAATGCGGGTGTGAACAGAATCAAAGAGACGAATAAGCGTTTTAGCAAGTAAGACATAGAAATCTCCTTGAATCTATAAATTAGCATTTGATGGAGACAAATATAGGCTTTTTATGGCAGGCCGCAATAGACCATAATAAATACAAATACTTAGTTATATTTTTGTTAAAATAGCTAATTCATAAAAATTTGCATTTAGGCTATTTTGACTACCCTTAAACTCACCAAAAATCCTTCTGAAACGCCTGTGGCAAAAAAGTCTCCGGTACGCCGAGTTGACCCTGCTAAACGCGACCGCACAGTTGCGCCGCCTAAAGTAGCAATGCCTGCTCGGGATGAAAAAGTTACAGCACAACAACATTCAGAACATAGAGAAAATTTCGCCCCGACAGCATCAAAAGCCGGACAGCGTAATCATCGCCATGACGGAACGATGTATAACAGTTCAGCACATGGTAGCCCGGCTAAGACAGACACAGATACCCGACCTACAGCAAAGCTTTACGAAACTAGAAACGAAAACAGGAACGAAACCCCTAAAGAATCTAAGCCAGCCAAACCGCATGGTGTAGACACCCGCACCACACCTAGAGCCAGCAGAGAAGAACCGCAATACCGCCAGGCACCGCGACGTGGCGGCAAAGTGCGCGATGGCTATGATGCTGAAACGCCTACTTATGGCGCGGCAGCAAAAGCTGCTTATCAATCTACCACTACACCTACCGACCAACCTAGACTTTCCAAAGTGATGGCTGAACGTGGCATATGTTCACGCCGTGAGGCCGATGAGTGGATTGCCAATGGCTGGGTCATGGTCAATGGCATCATTACCGATACCTTAGGTTCACGCATCAACCCGGATGCAGAAATCGTCATCAGTAGTTATGCCTACGAAACTCAGGCTGAAAGCGTCACCATTATTCTGCACAAACCGGTTGGCTATGTAAGTGGTCAAGCGGAAGATGGCTATCAGCCCGCCATTGTTTTGGTACACCCAGAAAATCAGTGGGAAGATGACCCTTTGCTACATACGCATCAGCCTAAAGAATTTGAACGTAGATTCCTGCATGGCTTAGCCCCCGCAGGCCGCTTGGATATTGACTCTACAGGCATGCTGGTTTTAACCCAAGATGGCCGCATAGCGCGTCATTTAATCGGTGAAGACTCTAACGTAGAAAAAGAATACCTGGTACGCGTAGAAGGTGAATTGAGCGACGCGGATATGAAGCGCTTGAATTTCGGTTTAAGCCTAGATGGCGATAAACTCAAACCGGCGAAAGTAAGCTGGCAGAATGAAGACCAGTTACGCTTTGTGTTGCGCGAAGGTAAAAAGCGCCAGATTCGCCGCATGTGCGAAATGGTGGGATTACATGTAGTAGGCTTGAAGCGCGTGCGTATCGGCAGTATCAGCCTAGGCAAACTTCCTGTTGGTGAATGGCGTTATTTAAGACCTGAAGAGAAGTTCTAGGGTATTCTAAGTCCCATTTGCTGTGCTGAAAATGTTAAAGGCTGAAACGAGTAGTTTCAGCCTTTATTGTTTAAAAACATGCCTGAAACACCGCATGGATATTGGCTCGCAGAGCATTGTTTAATCGGTTTAAAGTCTTATTAAAGACCTAAATCACTCAAGCCAGGATGGTCGTCCGGACGACGACCCAGCGGCCAATGGAATTTGCGTTCAGATTCTTTAATCGGCAAGTCGTTGATACTAGCGTAACGCTTTTGCATGAGGCCATGCTCGCTGAATTCCCAATTCTCGTTACCGTAAGAGCGAAACCAGTTACCGGAATCCTCTATCCACTCATATGCAAAGCGCACCGAGATGCGGTTACCATCAAACGCCCAGAGTTCTTTAATCAAACGGTAATCTAGCTCGCTAGCCCATTTGCGGGTAAGGAACTGTACGATTTCGGCACGGCCGTTAATGAATTCCGCCCGGTTACGCCATTTGCTATCTTCCGTATAAACCAATGCAACGCGTTGCGGGTCACGGCTATTCCAGCCGTCCTCAGCCATGCGCACTTTTTGTATGGCTGACTCGCGGGTAAAAGATGGAAGTGGCGGTTTTACTTCTGCGTTCATCTGAGTGCCTCTACATTATTAGAAATCAATGTGCATTCTAAACTGTATCAATAAGTTTTATAAGGCAGGAATTTACGGTTGAGCACGATTTTTACGCAGAAGTAAGCAAAATATACGCCCGAAATTACGTGACGGTTACAGGGGAGATTTTAAAAAATCCATCTGAATGAGAATGCCATCGGCTTATTAAGCCGTTATAGTGCACTCACTATATTTATAATTAGGAACCGGCTTAAGGCAGTTACGTAAGCCCTCACTTCGGGTAATATTCAAATAACTTAATGGAGTAATAAATGGGATTTTTTGATAGCGTAGCTGGCGCAGTTCTAGGTAAATTGGGCGGCCAAGAGGGCAATATGGCGCAAGTGGCGATTGATCTTTTTAATCAGAATGGCGGGGTCGAAGGCATACTGGAGAAATTCAGGGAAAATGGTCTGGCACAACAAGCCGCCTCATGGGTTGGTAGCGGTGAAAACTTATCAGTTACCCCTGAGCAAGTGGCCCGCGTATTGGGGGAAGGTGAAATTGCCCAGATGGCTGCTAAATTCGGCCTAACGCCAGAATTCATCAGTAATAAAATTGCGGAACATTTACCGGCAATTGTGGACAAACTAACGCCAAATGGTGAAGTGGGTGGTGGATCCGGTAATTTATTGAATACTGTGTTGAGTATGCTCAAAGCCTAAAATGTTAAAAGCTTTTGAAATTAGCATGCCTAATAACTTTGTAAATTACTTTGTGAACCACTTTGATAAGTGTCTATAACTAAGGGGCGGTTCGCCCCTTTTTAATGGCCGTACTTTTTAGGGCGGTTCTTTTGGCGTGAATTAACTTTACCTCGTGGTAAGTTTTATTGTAGTACCTTTTATTTAAAAAATTTTGTTAGAAATGAATTATGGACCTAATTATACTTTTCAAAGCCTTCATCCTCGGTATCGTTGAAGGCGCAACCGAGTTCCTTCCCATTAGTAGTACTGGTCATTTGATTATTGCTGGTGACCTGCTGAATTTTAACGATGATAAAGGCAAAGTTTTTGAAATCGTTATCCAGCTAGCGGCAATTTTGGCAGTTTGTTGGGAGTATAGAAAAAAGTTAGCACTCACTTTTATTGAAATCACACAACGACCGGCTGACCATCAATCAAAAGCTCAGCAACTGGTATTTAACTTGTTGTTGGCTTTTCTCCCCGCGGCTATATTAGGCTTAGTGTTTCACGATGCGATTAAAACTTATTTATTTACACCCTTCACCGTAGCCATTGCCTTGATTGTGGGGGGCTTTGCTATCTTATTCATTGAAAATAAAACAGCAGGTTCAGAAACGGTCACCCATAACATCGACAATGTCAGTAGAAAACAGGCAATTCAGATAGGCTTTGCTCAGTCACTAGCGCTCATTCCTGGCGTATCGCGTGCCGGTGCTACCATCCTTGGCGGCATGATGTTCGGCCTGGACCGTAAAACTGCCACAGAGTTTTCGTTCTTCTTGGCGATTCCTATCATGTTCGCGGCAACGGCTTTTGATCTGCTGAAAAGTTGGAAACTGTTATCGGTAGATGATCTTGGCATGTTCGCGGTGGGCTTTATCACGGCTTTTGCCTCAGCCTTACTTGTGATAAAAATGCTGCTGCGTTTTGTCGCCAGCCATGACTTCAAGATATTCGCTTGGTACCGTATTGTGTTCGGCATCATCGTCTTATTGTATTTTGGGGTTTAAAGAATATGAATGAGCCGGGCAGCCGTTATGATGAGTTGGTTCAAACGCTGAATCTGTTTGCTACTCAGGCAGCAGTCGAGCCGCTGGCTTTTGGCTCTGCAATAGATAAACTAGATCATTCTGCCTATACCTTCACTGCAACACTGGCGGTACTACCGTTTTTACAACCTATACCGCTAGGTTTTTTTGCCTTGATCGGCAGCGCTACTTTCATCGCGCTAGGGTTGCAGCTACTCAAAAACGAGCCAAAGCTAGTATTACCGCTAAAAATTCGTAATGTGACTTTGGGGTTACGTACACGGCAGACTTTAGTAAACACGTGCCTGAAAATTATTGGATTCTTACGTAAGTTCAGCAAACCCCGTTTAAGTTTTTTGATTGAAGGTAAACTAGGGCGACAAATTGGCGGTTTTATTTATATCGCCGTGGGAATATTGCTGGCAGTTCCTTTGGGTGGTGTAGTCCCGTTCAAGAATCTTTTCCCAAGTCTGGCGATACTGTTTCACGGAACGGCTGAAGTAGAGCAGGATGGCTTGATGGTTGCAATGGCTTTATTGTGCGTGGTGCTGACCGTTATTTTTTATGGTTTGCTGATATATCTGGTCTGGAAGTTCGGTACCGTAGCAATCAATCATGCCATTAATCATTTCTTTTGGAAGTAGCAGACTCGTTAACTTAAACCAAATTCATTAACTAAAGCTGGAACATTAATCTCGCCTCTATTCCATTTATGCAAAAATTTAGCGCATGTTAAACTTCGCATACTTTATTCGTACTAATTTAGTACATTGTTTTGCCATTTAGCCTTGTCACTGAGACCCACTATGAAAAAATACCTTAAATATTCCGCGTTTGGCTTGGGTGGCATTGTTGGCGTATTACTGCTAGTGGTTGCAATAGTCGCTGCAACATTTAACCCCAATGATTACAAACAGCAAGTCATTGATTTGGTACAGGCCAAGAAAAACCGTACGCTGAAACTGGACGGAGATATCAAGCTGGCTTTCTGGCCTAAGATAGGTGCCAACCTCGGTAAGGTATCGCTTTCAGAGCATAACAGCAGCACGGAGTTTGCAGCGGTGGACAATGTTAAGGTGTCGCTCGCCTTGCTGCCATTATTGAGGAAGCAATTAATTGTAGATACGGTTTATATAGACGGCGCAAAAGCAAACATTATCAAATATAAAGACGGCACTACCAACATTGATGATCTGATAAGCAAAGACGATAAAGAATCGCCCACCATTAAGTTTGATATTGATGGCATTAACATCACCAACACTGTAGCCACTTATTCTGATGAAGCCAGCGGCGCAAAATACGGTATCTCAAAATTCAACCTGAAATCAGGCCATGTTGCCTTGGCAGAACTTATAGACCTAGTGACGGATTTCACGGTCACGGCTAACCAGCCTGCTGTGGCAGCTGATGTAAAACTAAAAGGTAGTTTTTTAGCTGATCCTGATACCAAGCATTATGCGGCTAAAGGATTAGATGCCACGATTGAAGGTGATTTAGCTGGCGGGAAAGGCGTCAAAATTAAAGCCAGTGGCGATGTAGATGCTAAACCGGAAACGATGGAATTTCTGGTGGACAATTTAAAGGTGGTTGCCAGTGGTCAATTCAGCGGGGCTAAGTTAACCCTTGATTTAGATGCTCCCAAATTAAAAGCATTAAAAGATGAGGTTAGCAGCCAAAAAGTAACCGTTACCTTGACCCAGGAAAAAGGCAGTGACAACTTTAAAGCGAATATGATATTGGCTGATATCAAGGGCTCGCCTAAAGCCTTGCAAAGCAGTGGTGTTACCGTGGATATTAATGGCACCCAAGGCAAACGCACCATTAATGGTAAATTCACCTCGCCATTCAGTGGCAACCTTGAGAACCTGATTTTCGATTTACCAAGACTCGCGGGTAATTTAGATATTAAAGATCCGGCTTTACCAAATGGCGGCATTAAAGGCGTATTCGCCATGAGTATTTATACCGATGCCAAACAGGAATTGGTGAATAGTAAATTCGGTTTAAAAGTAGATACGACTAAGCTAGATGGCGACGTAAAAGTTTCCAGCTTTGAAAAACCAAATATTAAATTCAACTTGAATGCCGGCCTTCTAGATTTAAATAAGTTGTTAGGCAGTAGCAAGTCTACAGAAAAAGTTTCTTCTTCTGACCAGAAACCGGCTGATTTATCGGCCATGAAAAACTTGCTGTTGGAAGGCAAGATCAAGATCGATAACCTGATCTACGATAAATACCGCTTATCTAGCCTGAATGTAGGCGTAAAAGCAGATGGTGAAAAACTGGCTCTGTCAGGCTTGAATGTGAAATTAGATGATAGCCAGATCAAGGGAAGTCTGGGTATCAGTCAATTCTCTAAACCGCTCTATACCTTTGATATTGATATTGATACTTTAGACGTTGATAAATATCTTGGCGCCTCTATGCCTGCAAGCAAGACCAGCGATAGCAAAGCTAGCGACAAACCCTTGGACTTAAGCGCACTTAAAGCTTTGAATGCAGATGGTTCATTACGCATCGGTAGCCTTAAATACGGCAAAACCAAGGCATCGAACATTCGCATTGATTTAAAGGCTGATGGCCAGAAATTAAGTTTGAACCCACTAGCCGCAAAAGTGGATGATAGCCAGGTGAATGCGAATATTGGCATTTCTCGTTTTAACGACCCCATTTATAGCTTCAATGTGAATATCGATAAACTGGATGCCGATAGATACATTATTAAAAGTGACCAACCCGCTGCAAAAAGCTCAGGCGAAACTCCCATTGATTTGAGCGCGCTAAAAAAGTTGAACGCTTCAGGCGAAGCGAAAATAGGTCGGCTTAAGCTTGCCAACGTTAAAACCGAGAACGTGAATATAGGCTTAAAAGCAGCTGATGGCGTGGCAACCATCTCTCCGTTTGCAGCTAACCTTTACCAGGGCAGCATGAGCGGCTCACTAAAAGTAGATGCGCGTTCTACGCCCAGCATTGCTTTCAGACAGGACATGAAAGGTATTGCCATAGGCCCGCTGCTTGTCGATGCCATTAATAACAATATGTTGGACGGCAAAGGCAACTTGAATGTTGACGTAACCGCCACAGGCAACACTGTAGCCGCCCTGAAGAAAGCGCTTGCAGGTAAAGCTGCCCTAAGCCTGGCCGACGGTGCAATTAAAGGTGTGGATATTGCCGGTACAATTCGCGACCTTAAATCTAAGGCTAGTCTTTTCAATGGCAAAAGTGGCATAGGCGCCGACCAATCCAAAAAAACCGATTTCAGTGAACTGGCTGCGTCCTTCGATATTAGGAATGGAGTTGCGCATAATGAAGATTTAACCATGAAGGCGCCAATTCTGCGTTTAGCCAAGGGCGATAGCCGCGGGGATATCGATATCGGTAACGAAACCATTAATTATCTAGCTAAACCCAGCATCGTAAAATCGCTGAAGGGTCAAGGCGGTGCTGATCTCGACTCACTGGCCGGATTCTCTATCCCGGTTAAAATCACCGGCACATTCTCCAGCCCTAAATATGGGATGGACTTTGCGTCTATCGCTACTGCGCTTGCTAAATCTAGCTTGCTCGACAAAGTAGGTGGCGAAAAGGGCAATGCAGTAAAAGAATTAATCAATGGTGGTGATAAAGCGGAGGCGCTTAAAGGTTTATTAGGTAAGAAAAAAGCGGCTGAACCTGCGGCAAGTAGCCCGACTACTGAAACTACCCCTGCTGCGAATGGCGCCACTGCGACGGAACCAGCCAAACCTAGCGAGCAACCAAAATCTGTGGAAGAAATTGCCAAGGAAAAAGCCAAGAAAAAACTAAATAAAATACTTGGCTTTTAACAATTCAATTAGTAATCTTTGTTATGGCCGGGTGCGTTATCGCTATTGCCTGGGCCATTACTGCGATGTTTATTATGACCAGGAGCGTTTTCGCTGTTACCGGGACCATTCGGGTCATGACCAGGTGGCACTGTATAACAACCAGTTAATAATACAAATGCGGTCATCATCAATATATGTTTCATTCTCTTCCTTCGCTAAACTTAAGATAGACCCATGTTGCAACTATCCCGCAAAAAAAGCAAAGTAATCCATGAATAATTTTTCCACCCGTTTAATTGCCTGGCAAAAGATTCATGGACGGCATGACTTACCTTGGCAGGACACGACTGATCCTTATGCAATCTGGGTGTCGGAAATCATGCTGCAGCAAACCCAAGTTGCTGCAGTTATTGGGTATTACAGCAAATTCATGCAGCGCTTTCCTGATATCGCTACCTTGGCACATGCCACGCAAGAAGAAGTATTGCAATATTGGAGTGGCTTAGGCTATTACTCCCGGGCTCGTAATTTACACCATGCAGCCCAAACCATTGTAGATATGTATAACGGCGAATTTCCACATGACTTCGATACCATTCAAACACTCTCCGGTATAGGGCGCTCCACAGCTGCTGCGATTGCTTCCTTCGCGTTTAATCAAGTGCAAACCATATTAGATGGCAACGTGAAACGTGTCCTAGCGAGGCACTTCCTAGTTGAAGGCTGGCCGAGCAATCCGAGGGTTGAAAAGCAGCTATGGATAATTGCCGAAGAATTATTGCCCGAACAGGACATGGTGGATTACACACAAGGCTTAATGGATTTGGGCGCTACGGTATGCACAAGGAGCAAGCCAAAATGCGGTGTATGCCCAGTACAGCAAACTTGCAAGGCGTATCAAATGGATAGGGTTAAAGATTTGCCTACGCCTAGACCACGGAAAACGATTCCTGAAAAAAACACCATGATGCTGATATTGCAACGCGGCGATGAAATCATGCTGGAAAAAAGACCCTCTAGTGGTATTTGGGGCGGATTGTGGAGCTTCCCGGAAGTAGAAAAACAGGAAGAGATTGAAGGGCTACTTACACAGAAATATCAATTTTCCACTCATGGTGGTCAAGCTTTACCTACTTTAAGTCATACTTTTACGCATTTCAAACTGCATATCCAGCCGCAGTTGCTTCAAATAATAAAGATACATTCGCAAGTCGGCGAAGCCGGACAAATCTGGTTGAGTGTGGATGATGCGATAGGTGCAGCCGTACCGACACCTGTGAGAAAATTACTGATGAGTTTAAAACGAGAGCCTACTGTTTAATAGTGGCGATACTAAGGCTAATTGATAGTGCGGCCTTTGAGTATCATCTCAGCTAGTTCTTGCAAACGCGGTGAAGTGAAATCTCTCTCCTGCGTGCCTTCATCTGCAATTTTCAGGAGACTTTGCATCGCGGCACGATAACCGCTTTCAAACAACCAATATTGTGCTTCGGATATTGATAAATACTCATCTCCGCTCAACTTTTCGCAGAGCTTGCTAAATGCTTCATAACATAGATTATGTTCTGCAGGCATATCTTCTCCAACTTGACCCAAATAATGCGCGGCAATGATTCCAAGGAATATTGCAATGATTAAACTAGTTTAACCACTGCACTTCATCCACATGTTTACTTGGTGATTCTAAATACTAAAGTGATGCTTATTTTTGATCCCAGGAATCTTCCCACATACAGTGTTTGATCTTATGACGATTTGCAATCAATTCATCGATGCTAGGCTCGTCATTCAAGGCACGTTTGATTGCTAGTTTAGTCGCGTCATAGTTGTTTTTGTACATATCGGCTTTATCCAGCTTGCCTTCTTTTTCAAGAGCGATACAACCTGGGTCTATCAATACGAGGCTGATAATACATAAATCGTTCACTTGGTCTTTAGGAATGATGCCTTCGATTACGCAATCAAGAATCGCGTCTGCAGTAGCTGCTTGCACCACGCCACCAAACAAGCTTACATCCGTACTGCCTTTTAATGTAACTTTTGGCACTGTCATACAAACCGGGCGCACTAATTGGTTGATGTCACGCACTGCAAACATCGCGGTGTGACCTTTGCTTTGTGCCATTAAATTAGCAAACGCTTGACCGACAGGGCCATCGACAGCGCCGATTAAAATTTCTGGCATTGCGGCAGTAACGTCTTTACCTTCTGTATAAACGGTAGCTTCACCAGCTTTAAAAATGATTTTTGACATAAGATTCTCTCAAACACATGAATAAAATAGTATTTTAGCAAATGCTGGCCTTGCCTACCAATCTCAATTCAAATTTAGCTGCATATCGACATGCGGAATATTCGCATCTTGATAGACGCCACTGATTTCAACAAAGCCAGCTTGCTGATAAAAAGTAATCGCATGCGTTTGTGCCGTCAGGTTAATTGCTTTTGTGCCATGCGCTAGGCAGATATGAATAGCTTCCTGCAACAAAGCCTGTCCTGCACCATGACCGCGCCAATGTTTTAATACGGCCATGCGGCCTATTTTGCGATGATTGATGATGCGAGCACAGCCTATGGGTTCATCGTGAGCCAGGGCTAGAAGATGTATTGCCACCGCATCAATTTCGTCCCACTCAAAGTCCGGTTTAACTTTTTGCTCTATAACAAAAACGGGTTCACGCACGGCAATGAGTTGCGATGCGTGGCTTGCCCAGCTCACTTGAATCACTTTAAATTTTTCTGGGGAATCAGCTGTCATTTGATTATTTTACCGGAAATTGACTGGCCTTTTATAAGCAGGCTAGCTTATAAACTTGCAGTCTAAAACAGTTCAGTGCATCATGCACCTTTTACCCGATTCATAGTTTCATATAATAATTAAAAGGTTTCATATGCAAAAATATCAAACAGCCGTTGCGCGTATCTTATTAGCACTGGTATTTCTAGGTGCAGTAATTTTAAGGTTATTAGCCATTACTAGCCACCCGAATGGTTATATCGATTATCAAGTCACATTAGGCCAATTGGGCCTACCAAGTATTTTTGCGCCATTATTGATTTTGGTCGAATTAATTGCGGGCTTGGGTTTGTTGGTAGGTTACAAGACTAAGGTATTTGCTTATGTATTGGCTGGTTTAGCGCTTTTTCTGGCGATTGTTTTAGGCCGGTTCGACTTTCAATCAATGTTCATTTACCTTGGTATTACCGGCGGTATGCTACTTTTAGCTGCGAATCCGCAAACGAGTTGTGCGGTAGATAATATTAAAAAACAATAACTATTTAAGCTTGCGAGAGTACAAGACTTGGCGGTAAGGCGCGTTTGAGAAGATAGTACAATTTGTACAGTAACGGGTGAGCAGCGCTGCCATTAACCTGTTGCTGAAGCTATTGCAACCGCTTTATTCCCATTCAAGCATAGGATAAACAATATTCACATTCCGCCGATTAGCAATATCAAATAGCAGCCATTTATCTTTTTCACTAGCCGCAGCAGTCTCCATGGCTTTTTCCATACTTTCGCCTTTTTTGATGTTAGTACGCATATCAGCTAATAAGGTCTTCAAGTAGCGTTGTTCATTATCTAATGCCTTGAGCCAGTCCTTAGTATAAGATCCATGGCCCGGTACAACTTGCTTAACCGGGTAAGTTTTCAAAATATCTATTGCCGCAATCAAGCCTTTGATATCACCTTCAATCACTGGGGTACGGTCAATAAACAATAAATCCCCGGTGAATAATGTTTGGGTTTTACTATCAATCACCGAAATATCGGTATTGGTGTGTGCTACTAAATAAGGTGTGATTTTCAGGCTTCTATCACCTAAATCTAGCTCTAATGGTTCTTTCACTAATATGCTTGGTTTTACGATGATGCTACCCTTAGCATCTTCACCAAGATATTTGATATTGAGTTTATCGTATGCCTCCTGACGTAATTGCATGGCATCTGCTAATTTTGCATGCCCTACATATTGCGGTTTGTCCTGCAAGAATGCCGCGTTGCCATAAATATGATCCGGGTGCACATGGGTATTAATCACGTATAAGATAGGCAATGAAGTTACCTTTTTTATCGCCTCGCGCAGTTGATTGCCGACTTTAAAACTGCCACCTGTATCTATGACTGCTACACCTTTGTTGCCAACCACAAAACTGATATTACAGATATCTCCCTGATATCCAGTATCAATGTCCAGGTGTGCGCCATGATGTACGTAAATACCGTTACCTAGGTCTTCAATAGCAAAAATTATGGGTTTATTGGCAGCATGTGCACAGGCAATTAAACAAAATGCGCCTATCAATATCAAAAAGGAATTAAATCTTAAGTGCTTGCTCAAATACATGTTTGGACCTCGCATAAACAGGGCTGAAAAATATTGCGATGAAAATTCTTACAATGATAATATCTTAATTACCCCGCATACGCTTCACATGCGTCATTTAACGAAGGACTTTGTATGAACAATAGCGTACTACGCTACAATAAGTTTGCAGTATTACTACATTGGTTGATTGCTATAGGCATTTTTGGCATGTTTGCCTTAGGCTGGTTCGCGAGTGATTTACCTAAAGATGCCCCCAAACAAATGACATTTGATTTATTTGACTGGGGAATTTATAACTGGCAACTCACTGAAGCTATATCACCCCGGTCCTTCTATTACAACCTGCATAAGTCATTAGG
>JACDEP010000229.1 GCA_013816325.1 Methylotenera sp. | reverse complement strand
GCTAAAGACTTGTTAATTTCAGTGCCATGACGGTAATAATCTTGGTCGATGATGGGATCCTGGCCTTTTACTGCAATTACAATAGTAATCATGCAGGCAACCACCACTGCTGCGGGTCCACCAAACACTAGCCAGACGTGGCCATAGTGCCACCAAGCCTTGTTCTTCTGATCTATGATTTTTTGCGACTCACTGCGAGTATCTGGCATATGCGCTATCCCTATCGTGACATGTAAAAAATGGATTTTTCTGAAATACGTTCACCAACTCCAGCTTGAATTTCAAACTGAATCGGATGCGAACCGCTCGCTATTGAGCCATCTGGAATTTGCAGATTGACTGCTACCATGCGCGATTCAGCAGCATTCACGATAAACTCTTTCTTCGATGCTACAAAGAGCTTATCTAAGCCTGTGGCGGAAATATGGTAAGTCTGCGGTGCTTCCGTAGCGTTGGTAATCTGCAAACGATAAACGTTTTCTACATTGCCGCCAGGAACCAGGCTAGACATCACACCACGATCGCGAATTACGTCAACCTTGAAAGAGGCTCGCATGCTCAAAGATACTGCAAAACCGATACATAACAGCAACAAGGCACCGCTGTATATCAATACTCTTGGGCGCAATATCTTTTGAATGATCTCGTGCTTGGACCAGTGCTGGTTCACACCATTCTGCGTAGAGAAGCGAATCAAGCCTCGTGGATATTCCATTTTATCCATGATGCTATCGCAGGCATCCACACATAAGCCGCAGCTGATACATTCATATTGCAAACCATCGCGAATATCAATGCCCACCGGGCAAACCTGCACACATAAGCTGCAATCGATACAGTCGCCTAAACCTGCTTCTTTGGCATTTACCTTACGCGAACGGCCGCTGCGAGGGTCGCCACGCTCCGCATCATAAGTGACGATTAAAGTGTCTTTGTCGAACATCGCGCTTTGGAACCGCGCATATGGGCACATATATTTGCATACTTGCTCACGCAAAAAGCCTGCATTGCCATACGTGGCAAAGCCATAAAAACAAATCCAGAACGTTTCCCAAGGACCTAAACGATATTGCAGAATGCCATCTAACAAGCCACGGATAGGCGTGAAATAACCCAGGAAAGTGAAGCCTGTCAACATGGAAAAGCTAATCCATGCGGCGTGTTTTAACCATTTCTTGTAGATCTTTTCAAAGCAAAGTGAGCGGCTATCGAGCTTGATACGGGCTGCGCGATCGCCTTCAATCTTACGTTCAATCCACAAGAATATTTCAGTATAGACCGATTGCGGACAAGAGAACCCGCACCATAGCCGGCCGGCCACCGCGGTGAACAGGAACAGTGCGAGCGCAGCGATTACCAATATCACAACTAAATATATTAAGTCTTGCGGATACAGCACCAAACCAAAAATATAGAATCTATGAGTACTGATATCCAGCAACATGGCCTGCCTATGCCCCCATTGCAGCCAAGGCGCCCCATAAAAAACCAGCTGGGTGATCCAAATCATGATCCAGCGCCAGTTAGTAAAGTAACCTGACGTACTGCGCGGGTATACCTTCTTCTGCGCTTCGTACAGCGATACATATTCACCCTGCGCTGTTTCGCTGACTATAGGGATGATTTTTCTGGTTTGGTTGGCAATTGTGGTCATTTAT
The DNA here is from genome assembly GCA_013816325.1 of Methylotenera sp. Taxonomy (GTDB): domain Bacteria; phylum Pseudomonadota; class Gammaproteobacteria; order Burkholderiales; family Methylophilaceae; genus Methylotenera. Next base: position 352 of record JACDEP010000229.1, on the reverse strand, counting down.
TACTCACTTTTTAGCATTAAATTAATTTTTGCTTGCTTCCACTTGGGGACTTGGCATGTTGGAGAATCGCCAGACATAAGCCGCCAGCACATGAATCTGCTCTTTGGTTAAGCGCTCGCCTTGTGCAGGCATCTGGTTATCTTTACCGTGGTTAATCCGATCCATAATGGCGGCTTCACCATAACCATGCAGCCAGATGTTGTCAGAAAGATTAGGCGCGCCGATATCTTGGTTGCCTTTACCTTCGGCACCGTGGCAAGCCGCACATACGGCAAATTTTTCTTTGCCTAATTTTGCGCGGTTGATGTCATGCGGACTGTTGGATAAGCTCAATACGTAGTTAGTGACGTTC
>JACDEP010000017.1:5805-21205 GCA_013816325.1 Methylotenera sp. | reverse complement strand
AGATTGTGTGGTCGATAATTCTGGTTCTGAATATGGCAGGCCGACTATCAACATGCCGTGATGCATAAGCGGTAGCATCATTGTTAGTAGCGTTGTTTCATTGCCGCCATGGATAGAACCGGTGCTCGTGAAAACGGCGGCAGGTTTGCCAATCAGTGCGCCCTTTAGCCATAAACTTGCAGTACCATCTAAAAAATACTTCATGGGGGCAGCCATGTTACCGAAGCGGGTAGGGCTGCCCATTGCTACGCCTATACATTCTTCCAGATCTTTCAGCTCGGCATACGCGTCACCGCTTGCAGGGATGTCCGATTCAGTTTTTTCACAATTGGCTGAAACTTTAGGTACGGTACGTATACGCGCTTTCGCACCGTTCACACTTTCAATGCCGCGTGCGATTAACTGCGCCATTTCACGTACTGCGCCGCCCTGAGAGTAATAGAGTACTAGGATTTCGGACATGCTAAATATGCTTAGTAAGCGCTACTGCCTTACCAATATAGCTGGCTGGCGTCATTTCAAGTAACAATTGTTTGGCGTCAACTGGAATTGCCAGACCGCTGATGAATGTATGCAATGATGCTTTATTGATACCGCCCTTGCCACGTGTGAGCTCTTTTAGCTGCTCATAAGGGTTTTCAATACCATAGCGACGCATGACCGTCTGGATTGGCTCTGCAAGTACTTCCCAGCTATTTTCTAGATCTTCTGCCAATTTTGCGGGATTGATTTCCAGCTTATTCAAGCCACGTAAGCATGAGTCGTAACCAAGCAATGTGTAGCCAAAAGCCACGCCCATGTTACGCAAGACTGTAGAGTCAGTTAGGTCGCGTTGCCAGCGTGAAACTGGCAATTTCTCTGCCATGTGGCGTAATACTGCATTGGCTAAACCTAAGTTACCTTCTGAATTCTCAAAATCGATAGGATTCACCTTATGCGGCATGGTGGACGAACCAATTTCGCCGGCCTTTACTTTTTGCTTGAAATAGCCAACGGAGATGTAACCCCAAATGTCACGGTTCAAGTCAATCAATATCGTATTGATGCGGCTTAAGCAATCATAAAGCTCTGCCATGTAATCATGCGGTTCGATTTGTATGGTCATTGGGTTGTAAATTAAGCCTAATGATTCGACAAATTTCTTCGCGAAGCTTTCCCAATCAAACGTTGGGTAAGCTGATAAATGCGCGTTGAAGTTACCCACCGCACCGTTGATTTTCCCTAAAATCTCGTTGCTTTGCAGCTGTTTTTGTTGGCGTTGCAGGCGATACACCACGTTCGCTAATTCTTTACCCATAGTTGTCGGCGAAGCTGTCTGGCCATGTGTGCGGGACAACATAGGCTGGTCAGCCAATTGATGGGATAACTCGGTGAGCCGTGCAATCAGGTCAGCCAAAAATGGCAACATGACAGTATCGCGGGCGCTCTTAAGCATTAAGCCATGCGACAGGTTGTTAATGTCTTCAGAAGTACAGGCAAAGTGAATAAACTCGCTCGCTTTTTTAATTTCCGGGTTGCCATCAAACTTCTCTTTCAGCCAGTATTCAAGGGCTTTTACGTCATGGTTGGTACGCGCTTCAATGGCTTTAACTTGTGCAGCATCTGCTTCACTAAAATTGACAATCGCATTGTCCAATTCACTGATGGTTTCGGCGCTGAATGCTGCGATTTCGGCAAGTGCTGATTCTGCAGACAAGGCTTTTAGCCATTCCACTTCTACCCAAGCGCGGTGCTTAATCAGTGCGTATTCACTGAAATATGGTCTTAGAGAATCAAGTTTTGACTGATAGCGGCCATCAAGAGGGGATAGCGCGTTGAGAGTGGTAAGCGACATAAAAGCTCGGTAACGTTTGAAAAAACGCTATTTTACGCTGTTTATGTCGCTTAATCTATTCACGGGTTTACTAAAAGACTTCCATTTTCAAAGTAATACAAATCACTTTAATCTCAATAACAGCCCATCAATCTTGACACCTATTTCATGTGTGCCATTAACTGTTGATTTGAATGGAATTTAATAGATTTTCACGCTTAAGATACCATTAACATATCTACAAACTCGTTCACTGGTTTGATTTCCAGCTTGCCTTGGTCTAAGCATAGCGCCAAAATATCCGCTTGTTTTTTTACGTCGAAGCGGCGGGCCAAATTCACTTTGAATTTTTTCACAAGCTCTGGTATGCCCTCGCCACGGCGACGGCGATGGCCAATCGGGTATTCCACAGCGATGTTGTCTGATTTGCTGCCATCTTTAAAGAATACTTGAATCGCGTTAGCAATAGAGCGTTTTTCAGGATCCAGATAATCACGGGTGTATTCGGCTTTTTCTAAACATACCATTTTGTCGCGAATCGCATCAATGCGTGAGTCACTAGCTACTGCATCTTCATAATCTTGTGCGGTTAAATTGCCTTTGAGCAAGCCAATAGCTGCCATATATTGTATGCAATGGTCGCGGTCTGCTGGGTTAGCAAGCGGACCAGTTTTGTCGATGATACGAATTGCAGACTCATGTGTGGTAATCACAATTTTATCAATCTCGGCAATTTGTTCTAAAGTTTGTAACTTGTTGCCAATGCTGCTGTTCAATTGCAAGGCACATTCCACGGCGGTTTGCGCATGGAACTCGGCGGGGAATGATATTTTAAACAGTACTTGCTCCATTACGTAGCTACCATAAGGACGTTGGAATTTGAACGCATTGCCTTTAAAAAGCACATCGTAAAAGCCCCAAACTTTTGCTGTGAGGGCTGATGGACAGCCCATTTCGCCTTGTAATGTCATCCATGCTAAACGCACCGCGCGACTGGTAGCATCGCCTGCCGCCCATGATTTACGTGAGCCTGTATTTGGGCTGTGGCGGTAAGTACGTAAGCTTTGACCATCTACAAATGCGTTTGAAACCGCGTTGATAATATCTTCTTTGTTGCCGCCGAGTATTTTAGTCACGACAGCAGTAGAAGCGATTTTTACTAGAATCACGTGATCCAAACCTACACGGTTAAAGCTATTTTCTAGTGCCAGCACACCTTGAATCTCATGTGCTTTAATCATGGCGGTAAGCACATCTTTAATTGTTAGCGGGGCTTTACCCTCAGCCACATTTTTTCGAGAAATATAATCTGCAGAGGCTAAAATTCCGCCTAAGTTATCTGATGGATGTCCCCATTCTGCGGCTAGCCATGTATCGTTAAAGTCTAGCCAGCGGATCATTGCGCCGATGTTAAAAGCGGCTGAGATAGGGTCAAGTTGGTATGAGGTGCCCGGCACTTTTGCGCCATTTGGCACGACTGTGCCAGGGATGACTGGGCCGATTAATTTGGTACAGGCTGGATAATCCAGTGCCTCAAAGCCACAGCCTAGGGTATCCATTAAACAGTTACGAGCAGTGTCAAACGCTTCGTCGCTTTTGATTTCAAAATCAGCAACGTAATTGGCGATATCGACAATGACTTGGTCGGGCGTAGGGCGAACGTTTGAAATGTGGGCTGACATCGTTTACTTTCATCAATAAAAATTCATATTTTTTGGCGGCAGATTCACAGAGGAAAATTCGAAAACCAAGTTCGTCATTCCGTGCTTGACACGAAAATCTAATGACGTTAAGACGCTGGATACCGATTTTCGTCGGTATGACGGAGGATAGGTTTTCTCTGTGAATTCTGTAGTCCTCTGCGGCTAAATTTAACGCTTATCTAATGGAACATAAGGGCGATTTTCTGGGCCAGTATATTCTGCATTTGGACGGATGATCTTGTTATCAATGCGTTGTTCAATCACATGGGCAACCCAGCCTGTAGTGCGCGAGATAACGAAAATAGGAGTGAACATGCCTGTGGGAATACCCATCATGTGATAGCTCGATGCGCTATACCAATCTAAGTTTGGAAACATTTTTTTCTCACGCCACATGGTTTCTTCAATGCGTGCTGATACGTCAAATAACGTCATATTGCCGTTATCTTGGCACAACGTGCGGCTAACTTCCTTGATTGATTCATTTCGTGGGTCAGCACTGGTATACACGGGATGCCCAAAGCCTATGATGATTTCTTTAGCAGCCATGCGTTGCATGATGTCAGCTTCGGCCTCGTCAGGCGTATTGTAGCGCTCGATGATTTCCATCGCCGCTTCATTAGCACCACCATGTTTAGGCCCGCGCAGCGCACCAATCGCACCGGTGATGCAGCTATACATATCTGACAGCGTACCCGCGATAACGCGAGCGGTGAATGTAGACGCATTGAATTCATGTTCTGCATAGAGCACCAGTGAAGTGTTCATTGCACGAATGTGCAAATCTGATGGCGCTTTACCATGCAGAATGTGTAAAAAGTGCGCAGCAATTGAGTTGTCATCTGTTTCGACTTCGATACGTTTGTTGCTATGACTAAAATGATACCAATAGATGAGGATAGAACCAAAACAGGCAATGAGCCTATCGCCCAATGACTGCGCCGCTCCTGTATTACGGTCAGCCGCCTCTGGTTCAAGCGTACCTAGCATGGAACAGCCGGTGCGCATGACGTCCATGGGATTCGCACCGGCTGGAATCTGTTCCAACACCTTTTTGAGCGCATCAGGCAGCCCACGTAGCTTTTTGAGTTTTTGGTGATAAGCAGTTAATTGCGCTTTATTAGGCAGTTCACCATGAATCAACAAATAAGCGACTTCTTCAAACGTTGCATGTTTCGCTAGTTCGATAATATCGTAACCGCGGTAATGTAGATCGTTACCTGTGTGGCCTACAGTGCAAATGGCAGTCGTGCCTGCTGAAACGCCAGCGAGGGCTACTCCTTTTTTCTTTTTCGGTTGTTCTATGTTCATAAATTCTCCAATTTTTAAAACCAAGCTTTTAAGTTTAAAAATGTGTATGAATGGAAACCCTATTGCTTAAGTTTCAATACCTTGCTTATACCGTCATTCCGACCGAAGTCGGAATCTAGCGGCTCAACGACTCTGGATTCCGACTTGGGTCGGAATGACCGCGCTATTATTTTCTTGCTTGAATAGCATATCCAGTTTTTGTTCGTATGCGTGATAGTCCAAGTGCTCATACAACTCGGCACGTGTCTGCATCAAGTCCACCACATTTTTTTGCGTACCGTCTTTACGCACAGCTTCATAGACTTTTAGCGCTGCCTGATTCATAGCACGGAACGCTGAAAGTGGGTACAAAACCATGCTGACATCAGCCTTAGCTAACTCGTTAACGGTAAATAAAGGCGTACTGCCGAATTCCGTGATATTTGCTAAAACCGGTACTTTGACTGCTGCTGCGAATTGCTTGTACATGCCGAGTTCTGTCATCGCTTCGGGAAATATCGCGTCAGCACCGGCCTCAGCGCAAGCGCAAGCACGGTCGATGGCGGATTGCAAGCCTTCAACAGCTAGCGCATCCGTACGCGCCATGATGACGAAATCCGGGTCGGTTCTTGCGTCTACTGCAGCTTTGATGCGATCTACCATTTCACCCAGGCTGACTACCGCTTTGTTGGGGCGATGTCCGCAACGTTTTGCTTGCACTTGGTCTTCAATATGCGCTGCCGCTGCCCCAGCTTTAATAATGCTTTTGATTGAACGCGCGATGTTGAATGCACCCCCAAAACCGGTATCGATATCTACCAGCAAAGGCGTGTCGGTAGCATCGGTAATACGGCGCACATCAATCAATACGTCTTCCAGTGTCGAGATACCAAGGTCGGGCACGCCTAAAGAGCCAGCAGCAACGCCGCCGCCAGAAAGGTAAATTGCCTTATAGCCGGTCTGAGTTGCAAGCAGCGCATGATAAGCATTAATCGCGCCAATAATTTGCAAAGGTTTTTCTTGGGCAAGCGCCTGGCGGAACCTTGCGCCTGCTGAAGTTGCGATTTTCATATTTAAGTACTCGTAAAATTTAGATTCGATATTAAAATCAATCAGCCAAAGAATGCACTGCTAGCCGCTTCTGGAATGGCGACGTTAGTCAATTTAGCTTTCTGCAAAATCTCCCAGAAATAACGATAAGTGGCGCGATCATGCAATTCGCCTTCGTACTGGATTGGTCCCCAATCCGCCTGCTGCGCTGCCAGCAAGATATTCGCAGCGTCTGCGACCTCTGCAAAATCAGGTTTCATGGCCTCCACTATCGCTTGTACCTGAGTAGGATAAATACTCCACATACGCATAAAGCCAAATTCATTGCGTGCACGGTAAGCATCCGCATAAGTTGTCTCGGCGTTTTTTAAGTCAAGCGTTACGTTATGTGCTGGCACTACCCCATTTGCCAAGGCAGCAGCCACTACTTCCGCTTTGGCGCGGGCTAATAAGCGATGCTCAAACTGCTGCGGACTGCGCATTGCTGTAGCGGGAATCGCGCCATGATGTGCGCTCACAAAATCCATTAAGCCGAAATCCAAAACTTGAACCCATGGCAGGGCTGCGATCTCATGCACTTGTTTTAAGGCGCCATGCGTTTCAATGAGGATATGCACAGGAATGCGACGGCTGACATTCTTAGCTTTTGCTGTTTCCTGAATGTAAGTAATCATTTCGCTGGCTTGATTGATATTGGTACATTTAGGAATGGTGATATAGGTCAATACCTGACCTGCACCACTCACCAAAATGTCAATGTCTTGGCGCCAACTTGGATGTGTGTAGTCATGAATGCGGGCACCCGCCATTTTGTATTTATTGGCTTCGCTATTGAGTACGCGCACAATCATCTCGGCATGATCACGCTCCTGGCCAGCCGCCGCCCCATCTTCACAGTCGCAGGTGATATCGAACACAGGACCTACCGTGTCCTGCATGGTCAGTGCCTTCAATATCAATTTTTCGCTACCGGCAAAATGCTCGCATGAAGGAATGATTGGAAACGGTTTTTCGCCGCCAAATAAAGCCTGATTCGGATGAACTGCCATTTTACTGTCCTTCTAACTAATTAGATTTTCTACTATTTATTGGTCAATCTTCTGGGCATGAGTACGGTGTAATCTAGGTCCAGCACCACGTTAGGGTGATACATTTTTTTGCCCCCATCTGCAATATGCGCACCAGGGAGTGAATCAGCAGTCATGTTTTTAACCGCTATCATGCGTAATCGTAGCGCGGCAATATCTGTCCTGCCGACAATCTCCCACTTATCCAGTACTTCCGTCCAGGTGTAAATGGTGTCATCGCCTAGGGTAGGGTTGCAATGGGTACCTGCGTTAATGGCCACAATCGTCAGTGCATTTTCCAAACCGTCATAAGAAAGTGCACGGCATAGAGAAATCATATGACCCCCATACATCAGCCTCCGGCCAAATGTAGACTGCTTCATCATCAGGTCGTCAAAGTGCAAGCGTGCATTGTTCTGGTACAGTTTGGTCGCCAATGTATGATCGGTATCGCTGATGGTCATACCCGCTGGGTGATTGATGCGTTCGCCCACGGTATAGTCATCCCATAGATGTTGCCCACCGGTAAAGCTCGTATCGAATTTACGCACATTCAGGAAAACAGGCACGCTCAACTGTTCTGCTGGGACAAAGGCAGGTAAGTCGGGAACCATTGCTTCCGGCGCGGGAGTATTAAGGTCATTTTTATGGACCATGACCCAACGAACCCATGAAATCACAGGCTGATGCAGTTGATTAAAGGCCACCGAACGCACATAGACCACACCGGATTTGCCGCTTGAATTCTGCTTCAATCCTATAACAGTTGAGTGCGTACTCAATGTGTCGCCAATATATATCGGGTGTAAGAATCGCACATCGGCATAACCGAGATTTGCCACAGCGTTCACGGAAATATCAGGCACGGTTTTACCGAACGCAATATGAAACGCCAGCAGATCATCCACTGGTCGTGATTTATAGCCTAGAGACTGTGCTAAGGGTTCGGAAGAATGCACTACTTGGCGAGCACCGGTAAGGGCAATATATAGAGCCACTTCACCTTCGCCTATGGTGCGTGGCGTGGCGTGCTGAATTTCCTGACCTATGCTGAAATCCTCAAAGAAACTACCCGTGTTGATTTTAGACTGATGCGTTTGGGAGTAATTAGACATGGCTTTCCTCCAAAGTCGTAATCATGTCATGCAGTTTTAACAGACGCTCCGCAGCGATAACATGGTGATGCTCAACCAATTTATCATCTACTACTACGGTACCTTTGCCGGCTTCATTCGCTTCTCTCAAAGCTTTGATAATCTCCTGAGCGTCTTTAATCTCGCTGGCTTTAGGCGTGTAGGCATCGTTGCTGTACGGTAATTGTGCCGGATGCACCAACGATTTACCGTCGAAGCCCATATCGCGACCTAAGCGGCAGGCGTATTCAAAAGAATGCATATTTTTAAAATCGCTGGTGATACCGTCTACCACGGCGCGTCCATAAGCTCGGGCAGCAAGGATGACCAATGAAAGTGATGTCAGTATCGCAGAGCGCTCATGCGTAACCCGTGCATGCAATTGCGATATCAAATCGGAGGTCGCCATAACGATACAGGCAATACGATCCGAAGCACTGGCAATCTCTTTAGCATTCAGCACCGCAATCGGGCTTTCTATCATCACCATAATAGGGAGATGACTACCACCCGCTGCATCTAAACGGGATAAGGCGGTAAGCACATCTTCTCGTGATTCTATATTAGGGAACAATACGGCATCGACCTTGAGTCGAGCGACGGCTTTGATGTCGTCAGCGCCCCAGATCGAATCTAGGTCATTCACGCGAACAACAACTTCGCGTGAGCCGTAGCCGCTTTCATTCACATAACGGGCGACGTTAGCACGTGATTCTTCTTTGCACTCAATAAGAATAGGGTCACCTAAATCCAGGATGACAGAATCCGCATGCAAGGTGCGCGCACGCTCTAAGTAGTGCGTGTTACAGCCTGGCACATAAAGCATGGAGCGTCGTGGTCGATAATATTGGTTCATGCAAGCACCTTATTATTTAAGCGAATTATTAAGCGAGTTGTGAGTGTATATCAGCATTGTTTCGCTTTTATCAATACATAACAAACTTATGCACAACTTGTACTCAATATATAACTCAGTTAATCTCTATAAGTTATTTAATATAAGAGTTATATGGTTATTGATTTACAGTCTAATTATATAGACCTAAATTAAATACTGTCAACATATATCTTATGTCTTATATAAGATATAAAACACTAGACTATTTAAAATTGGCATGATATAAATATACCCTACATTAATTAAGCTTAGAAATTAGCCCAAAGAGCGTTGGGAATGCTTGTAGATTAGCTAGGATGTGCCGACCAAAATAGCCGTCAAGATAGCGAGGATTAAATATGATAGATAAAGGTTACAGTTCGCCCAGTTATAAGCCACTTTATGACCAGATCAAGGTGTTGCTCACGCAAAGCCTGATTGGTGGCGAATGGCGTCCAGGCGATATGATCCCCAGCGAGATCGAGCTGGCGAGCCGTTATAAGGTAAGCCAGGGTACGGTACGTAAGGCCATTGATGCATTGGCATCGGAGAACATCTTGATTCGCCGTCAAGGCAAGGGCACATTTGTGGCCACCCATAATGCAGAAGACGCAAAATTGCGTTTCCTTCGTTTGACTTCTGCAGATGGCCAAAAAGAAGTACTTAATAATGAGTTAATTTCATGCACAAAAAGCAAAGCTGATGCTCGCATGGCACAGATACTGGATTTGAAGGCAGGAGCGTCGACTATTGAAGTCAAACGCTTACTTTCATTCTCAGGCAGGCCGCTCATTTACGACCATATTATTGTGCCAGCGAACCCATTTAAAGGTTTAAACGGCGCTCGTGTGGAAGAGGCGAATGGATCAATGTATAGCATGTACGAGTCGCAATTTGGTGTACGTATGATACGTGCGGAAGAGCGATTAACGGCTGTTGGTGCCAAAGGTGAAGTGGCAAAGGCTTTAGGATTGCCGCTTAATGAGCCGCTGTTAAGCATAGAGCGTGTGTCATTCACCTATGGCGATAAGCCGATGGAGTGGAGATTAGGCCTGTGCGTCACGGATAATCATCATTACATGAACGAGCTCGAGTGAGTGCTTTTGAAATCAATACTGGCTTTGTCAGCCTGCGCTTGCCGTACTTATTGTACTGTCTACGCTAGTCTTTCGCGCATTATGGATTTTGAAAAGCCCATAAACACTAAATAAAATTCCAAATACAGACATATCGCAAGGGCGAAGGTGAATTTAACATGGACTTAAAACAAGCCGCACTGGATTACCACCAATTTCCCAAACCGGGAAAATTGAGTGTGGAATCATCCAAGCCATGCGCTACCCAGGATGACTTGTCCTTGGCCTATACACCAGGTGTTGCAGTGCCGGTGCGCGAGATCAATCGCGACCCTGCAAATGCTTACAAATATACCAACAAGGGCAACCTAGTTGCGGTGATTACCGATGGCACTGCGGTATTGGGTTTAGGTGACATGGGTGCGCTTGCGAGTAAACCAGTGATGGAGGGCAAAGCGGTTTTGTTCAAGCACTTCGCCGGAATCGACGTATTTGATATTGAGGTGAATGCACCTAGTATTGAGGCGTTTATTGAAACAGTAGTGAATATCGCGCCAACTTTTGGCGGTATTAACTTAGAAGATATCGCTGCGCCGCATTGTTTCCGCATTGAAAAAGAACTGCGCGCCCGCTTGGATATCCCGGTTTTCCATGATGACCAGCATGGAACGGCGGTGATTGTGGCTGCTGCATTGACCAATGCTTTGTCGATTCAAGGTAAAGAGCTTAGTAAAGTAAAAATCGTATTCCTTGGTGCAGGCGCAGCAGGCTGCTCATGCGCAAGGCTGCTTAAACTCATGGGGGCAACGAACATCACGATGGTAGATCGCTCCGGCGTTCTAGATACTGATCGCAGTGACTTGCATGATAACAGTCGGCATTTAGCAGTCGCGCCATCAGCTAATAAAACTTTAGCAGACGTAATGCCGGGCGCTGATGTCTTCGTAGGCGTATCCGCAGCCAATGCCTTTGCTCCAGACCTATTGAAAGTGATGGCTGGTAAACCTATCGTATTTGCATTAGCAAATCCGGACCCAGAGATATTGCCAAGTGCAGCGCATGCCGTGCGTGATGACTTAGTGATGGCCACTGGCCGTTCAGACTTCCCTAATCAGGTAAACAATGCTCTGTGCTTCCCGTATTTGTTCCGTGGCGCTTTAGATGCCAAAGCCAAACAGATTACCGATGAAATGCAGATTGCTGCTGCCCAGGCTTTGGCCGCGCTAACGCGCGAACCAGTGCCTGAAGCAGTGCTAAAAGCTTACAACTTGACGAGCTTGAGTTTTGGCAAGGATTACATCATTCCTAAACCGTTCGATGCACGTCTCATGGAAAAAATATCCGGCGCCGTAGCTGAAGCAGCAAGACTACAACCGGGTAATGTTAAACAATAAGATCATGCAAAACAATAAAATCCAGCCGAATAAAAATCGGCAAAATCGGCCGAAAAACCTTAATCTGTTTACCATCAGGATGCCGATTAATGCCTTGGTTTCAATATTACACCGCGCAACAGGTTGTCTGCTGTTCTTGATATTGCCATTGCTGCTCATCATGCTGCAGTTATCTCTGAGTTCTGCTGAACATTATCAAATGGCACAAAGTTTAATGAATTCCCCTTTTATAAAGCTCATGCTTCTTGGGTTGGCATGGGCTTTTTTTCATCACTTCTTTGCAGGTATTCGCCATCTGGCAATGGATGTGCATTGGATGACCTCGCTAATGAAAGCGCGCTTTACCAGCAAAGCAGTATTGGGGTTGGGCGTGCTGGCAACATTAGCACTTGCAGTTAAATTATGGGCTTGGTAATCGTTTTATGATTTTGGAAATTTTAACCAAGCGATATCCGGGTTTGCGTGCTTGGCTGCTACAGCGTTTAACGGGCTTGGTAATAGCAATTTATAGCATTGGATTCTTTGTCAGGCTTTTAGTACTGCAACCGAATAGTTTTGAAGCTTGGCATGCTTTTTTTGACCCATGCTGGCTACGCATAGCGACATTGCTGATGTGGATTAGTCTATCCGAACACGCTTGGCTAGGCGTGCGTGATGTGTTGAAAGATTATGTACCCAATGTAAGAGTACGGACAGTATTAACAAAGCTAGTCGCAATTGTACTTTGGTTATATCTGGCTTGGGCAGTCTGGCTTTTGTACAGCTTATAAGACATCGAAATTTGAAGATTTATTTAGGGTTTAATTAAACATGGCATTGGCAACGTTAAAATTTGATGCTTTAGTGATAGGCGGCGGCGGCGCGGGCTTACGTGCTTCCTTGCAGCTTGCCCAGTCGGGTCTGAAGGTTGCCGTTCTGTCCAAAGTGTTCCCAACGCGTTCACATACAGTGGCAGCGCAGGGCGGCATTGCGGCGGCATTAGGCAATGTAGCGGATGACAAATGGATCTGGCATATGTACGACACCATCAAAGGTTCCGATTATCTGGGTGACCAGGACGCAATTGAGTTCATGTGCAAAAACGCAGCAGCAGCGATTTATGAACTAGAGCATTTTGGCATGCCGTTTGACCGCCTGGATAGCGGAAAGATATTCCAACGGCCATTTGGCGGCATGACACAGAATTTTGGCGAAAGCGCAATATCGCGGACATGCGCAGTGGCAGATAGAACCGGCCATGCCATGCTGCATACGCTGTATCAACGCAACGTGCAATCCAATACACAGTTCTTTGTTGAATGGCTTGCATTGGATTTGCTCAAAGACAAATACGGCGACGTTTTAGGCGTGATTGCGCTAGAAATTGAAACCGGGGAAATTCACTGTATACGCGCTAAAGCGACCATGCTGGCTACCGGTGGCGCTGGTCGAATATTCCAGGCCAGTACCAATGCTTTCATCAACACCGGTGATGGTTTGGGTATGGCAGCACGTGCTGGTATTCCACTGCAGGATATGGAGTTCTGGCAGTTCCACCCCACTGGTGTATTGAACGCGGGTGTACTCATTACCGAAGGCGTACGTGGTGAAGGTGGTTATCTGGTGAATTCTGAAGGCGAGCGCTTCATGGAGCGCTATGCACCGCATGCCAAAGACTTGGCGAGTCGCGACGTGATATCACGTTCCATTGCTACCGAAATAAAAGCCGGTCGTGGTGTCGGCAAGAATAAGGACGCTGTTTATCTTAAATTAGATCACCTTGGCGAAGCGCTCATTAATAGTAAATTGCCAGGCATTCGCGAAATCGCTAAAACCTTTGCCAATGTAGACCCGGTGAAAGACCCCATTCCTATCGTGCCGACGGCGCATTACATGATGGGCGGAATCCCGACCAATCTGCAAGGCCAGGTTGTTGTGCCGGATAACAACAGCGGCCAAAAAGTGGTGAATGGTTTATACGCCGTGGGCGAATGCGCCTGTGTTTCAGTCCACGGGGCTAACCGTTTGGGTTCAAACTCATTGCTCGACCTGGTTGTGTTTGGCCGAGCTGCAGGTGACAAAATGGTAGAAGAAGTGCGTAAAGATAGCGCACAAAAACCATTGCCAGCAGACGCAGCTGATGTAACTTTGGCACGTTTGAATCGCATCGATACCCAAACGCAGGGCGAAACCGTCAAAGATGTAGGCGCAGCATTGCGCAAAACCATGCAAACGCATTGCGGCGTATTTCGTTTTCCGGAATTGTTAAAAGAGGGCGTGGTAGAAATCGACCAAGTGGCTGAGCGCGCTAAAAACACCATTATTAAAGACAAGAGCCAGGTGTTCAATACGGCGCGTGTTGATGCGCTGGAACTGGATAACCTGGTTGAAGTGGCGCTTGCAACCATGCATGCGGCAGAAGCTCGGACTGAAAGTCGGGGCGCACATGCCCGCGAGGATTTCAGTGAGCGCGACGATGTGAATTGGCTGAAACATTCACTTTATTATCGGGAAAACCACCGCTTGGAATATAAAGGTGTGCGATTGAAACCACAGACCGTGGACTCTTTTGAACCTAAAGCGCGTATTTATTAAAGGTATTAAAAGGTTATTGATATGGCTAAAAAAATGAAATTTTCGATATATCGCTTCAATCCTGATATCGATAAAAAACCGTACATGCAGGATTACGACATCGAGCTTGAGGATAGCGACCAGATGTTGCTGGATGCTTTGTTGCGCATCAAAGATTTTGATGACACCTTGAGCCTCCGTAAGTCCTGTCGCGAAGGTGTATGTGGTTCAGACAGCATGAATATCAATGGCAAGAATGGTTTGGCATGCGTGACCAAATTATCTGATTTGGAAGAGCCTGTGGTACTGCGCCCCATGCCCGGGTTGCCGGTAATTCGTGATTTGGTGGTCGACATGACGCAATTCTTTGAACATTACAATTCTGTTAAGCCGTATCTCATCAATAACGATGCGCCGCCAGAAACCGAGCGCCTGCAATCACCGGAAGAGCGCGCTAAGCTGGATGGCTTATACGAATGTATCTTGTGCGGAGCCTGTACGACATCCTGCCCGAGTTTCTGGTGGAACCCAGAAACCTTTGTTGGCCCGGCAGGCTTGATGCAAGCTTACCGCTTTATGTCGGATAGCCGCGACCAGGCGCTTGAAGAACGACTAGAAAATCTGGAAGCGCCGGACCGTTTATACCGTTGCCATAACATCATGAACTGTGTGGATGTATGTCCTAAAAAGCTCAATCCATCATTAGCGATTGCCAAGATCAAAGACCTGAAGATTAAAGAGGCTGCACATACCAAGGCGGCTAGTCCCGCTAGAAAACTGTTCGGTATCAAGCGTTTATAAGCGGCAGGATATGAGCAAGCAAACTTCACACACCATGACAGAGCTGGAAATACGGCGCCTAAGCTGGCGCTGCCGTCGGGGCTTACTGGAGCTGGATATCGTATTGCAGCGTTTTGCAGAATATCATTTGGCGACATTGGATGCGGACGAATTAGCCGCGTTCGACAGCCTGCTGGATTCCCCGGACAACGCTTTCCTAGATGTAGTCACTAATAGGATAGAAGCGGCTTCCGCGGGTATCCGCGAAACTATGGCGATGCAGCGATTGTTAGCAAAGCTCAGAAACAATTTAAATTAGCTGAAGGACTTTAAAGTGAAAGACTTCAATATGAGCAATGAACCTAAAATTGGTGAGGTGAATAACCATGGCCAGATCAAGTGCTATACCAATAGCACGATGTTGGGTGAATGTTGGCCCGGCATACAACTTTATTATCCACCGGTCAAATACTCTCCTGCGCAAGGCATCTATGAAGACCTGACTCAGGCAGCGGCACGCATGAAGAAACACGCGCATAACACCAATGCCCATACGCTGATTTTTGATTTGGAAGATGGTTGCCGCCAGAAAGAAATGAGCCGCGATTTACTGCGCCAGGAATTACCACTGCTTAAACATAAAAAAGATGTGACGATTGCCATC
>JACDEP010000017.1:0-5795 GCA_013816325.1 Methylotenera sp. | reverse complement strand
CATTCCGTACTGAAGAGTACGAGTTGGATATGAAGCTCGTAAGTGATCTAGGTGATTGCATTGATGTAGTGATGCTGGCTAAGGCGGGTGAAGCATACGGGGCGGCGGAGGTGCGTGACCTTTCTAGCCTGTTGCTGAACATAAACCCAAAAATCACCATACACCCGATTATCGAGCATCCAAAATCGCTCAAAATCGCACCAGAGTTGATGCAATACAGCACGGTGCAGCATGTGGTTTTCGGTATCCATGACTTTTCCAAAGCGATGGGCATCCACATTACGCCTGAGCATTGGATAGAAGAACTGCAGTTCTATATGAACCAGTTAATGTTCGAGGCGCGTATTGCCGGTAAAGGCGTTATTGGCGGTGTGGAAACGCTGATTGGCGCCAATATTATGCCGGAAAAATATGTAGAACCTCACGATGTACGCCGCTGGCTAGACCTGCATGGCGACCATGAGTCGCGCATCGTTTATAAACATGCCTGCCAGGAAGCCGCCATGGGCTTGACAGGAAAGCAGGTCATCCATCCGGGTCATATCCATCTATGTAAAACCGCTTATACCCCATCGCCTACCGAGGTGAACCAGAAGGTACGCATTCTTCAGGCGGCTATCGAGGCGGATGCTTTATTAGGTGGCGCGATCAAATTTGAAGGCGAGATGCTGGATCCTCCCATGTTTGGTAAAGCCCTCCAAACCTTGCTCAGAGCGCATGCTTTGCGTGCACTAAAGCAGGAAGATATGGACTTTGCACTGGAAGTGCTGGAGTTATTACCAGCACAAGTGATACGCCAAAACTGGCCATATGGCGTGCTGCTATGAGCATCGCTGCACGGCTCGCAGAAACTGTTAAAAATTGCGCTTATACCATCGCCATATTCATGCGGTTTGCAGTGCTATATATGGCTAGTAATGCTTAAATCTGAGTAAGGGTTTGAAATGATATTTGAAAAATTTTCAGAGTGGCATTGGAACGTTCCCAAGCACTTCAATATAGGCTCGGCTTGTACTGACAGGCTTTTGAATACCTCCGCGGCTAATAGCATTGCCATGATTGTGGAAGATGATGCACAAGGTACCTCGCAAATCACTTTTGCAGAACTTGCAAAACGCACTGACCAATTCTCACAGTTGTTAAGGAATCTTAACGTAGAGTTTGGCGATAGGGTGCTGGTACGCCTGCCAAACAGCCTGGATTATCCAACTGCGTTTCTGGGCGCCATGAAGCGCGGCGCGATTGCCGTACCTACGTCTACTTTGCTAACGCCTGAAGAAGTGGCTTACTTGGCGCGCGATTCCGGCGCTACGGTGCTGGTGACTGATAAACTCGCCTGGGTGCAATTGCAAAACTATCTACAAGATTTGCCCAATTTGAAATATGTATTCCTGTCAGGCAAAGGTGATATCACCGCAGATGCAAAACTGCAGGTGTGCGACTTGGATACAGCATTATCCGCCATAGAGTTTTGCTTGCCGGCACAGTTAACGGAAGCGGATGATCCGGCTTATCTGGTCTATACCTCCGGCACAACTGGTTATCCTAAAGGTGTGCTTCATGCGCATCGTGCATTGATAGGTCGCACACCGGCCTCACAGTACTGGTTTAATTTTGATGACAGTAAGCAAGACCGCATCATGCATTCCGGGAAATTCAATTGGACCTATGTATTAGGCTCCGGATTGATGGATCCGCTTTACCTCGGTAAAACCGTGATCGTGCATGAAGGTAAAAACGATGCGGACCTATGGACCCGCTTAATAGCGAAGCATTCTGCCACTATATTCGTAGGTGTGCCGACCATCTACCGCCAGATTATCCAGAAATCTAAAGCTGCCAAAGCAGATGTACCAAGCCTGCGACATTGCATGAGTGCCGGTGAACACCTGTCCGACGAAGTCTTGCAGCAATGGCGTGAGCGCTTTGGTAACGATATCTACGAAGCAGTAGGGATGAGTGAATTCTCATATTATTTAAGCCAGAGCAAATACCGGCCTATACGGGCAGGTTCTGCCGGTTTTCCGCAGCCTGGGCATGATGTCCAACTGTTAAATCCGGATACCTTAGAACCAGTACCAACGGGTGAAGAAGGCATGATATGCGTGCCAGATGCAGACCCTGGCTTATTCCTGCGTTATTGGAATCTGGAAGAAGAAACCGAGAAATATAAACATAATGGCTGGTTCTTCACCGGTGATTATGCGCGTTATGACGCTGACGGTTACATCTGGTTCCTGGGCCGTAAAGACGACATTATTAAGAGCTTTGGTTATCGGGTATCGCCTTACGAGATCGAACGTGTGTATAAATCACATCCGGCAGTGGCGGATTGTGCGGCAGTGGGCGAGGAGCTGGAAAAAGATAAATTGCTGGTAGTGACTTATGTAATTCTGCAGCCGAATGCTACCATCACCGCCGATGAGTTATTGAATTTCGGTAGGCAACATCTGGCTGCATACAAAACGCCTAAAACCGTTTACCTGACAAAAGATTTTCCGCGCACCAAGAATGGTAAAATCTTGCGTAAAGAGATCAATAACAAAATCGCCTACGCTAAATCGGAGAGATAGTAATAGATGGGAAAAAACCAGAATTTTGGATTGCAGTGCAAGGCGCTAGGAACGCAAAGCTCGCAGATAGTACATCGAGTACAGCAAGAGCTTGAGTCTTATTGCAACGCAGCAATGCGCCGAAAGGTTGGTTTTTAATGACTATTATTAAACAAGAAGACTTCATACAAAGCATTGCTGATGCTTTGCAATACATCTCTTACTATCATCCGCTGGATTATATTCAGGCGTTAGGTCGTGCTTATGAAGCGGAAGAGTCCCCAGCCGCTAAAGATGCGATTGAGCAAATACTGACTAACTCACGCATGTGTGCTGAAGGCAAACGCCCAATCTGCCAGGATACTGGCATCGTTGTTGCTTTTCTAAAAATAGGGATGAATGTAGCATGGGCTTCGAATTTGGGGAATGCGACACTTGATATTGAGCAAATGGTCAATGAAGGCGTGAGCCACGCTTACCTGCTGCCTGATAATAAATTACGCGCTTCCATGGTTGCTGACCCCGCTGGAAACCGCAAGAATACTAAAGACAATACCCCTGCCATGGTGCACATTTCATTAGTGGCGGGTGATAAAGTAGAAGTCAGTATCGCTGCAAAGGGCGGCGGTTCTGAGAATAAAGCCAAGCTCGCAATGTTGAATCCAAATGATTCTATAGTGGATTGGATACTGGAAGTTGTGCCACAAATGGGTGCAGGCTGGTGCCCGCCGGGTATGTTAGGCATAGGTATAGGCGGCAGTGCAGAAAAAGCCATGTTATTGGCGAAAGAGTCATTGATGACGCCAATTGATATGCACGAACTGAAACAAAAGGCTGAGAAAAATAAAAATATAGGTCTTAACCGCATAGAAGAGCTGCGCTTAGAGATTTTTGAAAAGGTGAATGCGCTTGGCATTGGCGCACAGGGCTTAGGCGGTTTAGCAACAGTATTGGACGTGAAAATTTTGGATTATCCAACGCATGCGGCTTCATTGCCAGTGGCGATCATCCCTAACTGCGCGGCGACGCGTCATGTACATTTTGAATTGGATGGCAGTGGCGTGGCTGAGCTTGAAGTTCCCAACCTTGATGACTGGCCTAAAGTGAATTGGGTCCCTAGCGAAGCTGCCTTGCGTGTGAACTTAGATACGATTACCAAGGTTGATATCCAAAGCTGGCTACCAGGACAAACTTTATTATTGAGCGGAAAACTACTCACAGGCCGTGATGCTGCGCATAAGCGCATTGCAACTTTGCTGGCTAAAGGCGAGCCATTGCCGGTAGATTTTACTAATCGTTTTATTTATTACGTAGGCCCGGTAGATGCGGTACGCGATGAAGCAGTTGGTCCCGCTGGACCAACGACGGCCACGCGTATGGACGACTTTACCGATTTGATGTTAGGTCAATGCAATTTGCTGGGCATGATAGGCAAGGCAGAGCGCGGTAATAAGACGATAGAAACGATTGCGAAATATAAGTCAGTGTATCTAACCGCTGTAGGCGGCGCGGCTTATTTAGTGAGCAAGGCCATTAAAAAAGCCGAAGTGCTGGCGTTTGCCGATTTAGGCATGGAAGCGATTTACGAGTTTACCGTGCAAGATATGCCAGTGACTGTGGCAGTGGATGCCAAAGGTGACTCTGTACATACTACCGGCCCGGCGTTGTGGAAAGAGAAGATTGCCGCGAGCATTCCGATTGCCGTTATTTGAAAGTGCTAAAAGCAGTATCAAATATAGTAATAAAAGCAGTGTCAAATATAGTAAGTAGCACGATTTAACTTGGTATTGGTCATAAATCAATGATATTAAAGTTTAACGAGACGTCAAAAATAGGTGCATAAATGCTTAAAAGATTATTAATCAGTATTTTAATGTATATGGCATTAGCGCTTAACTTTGCCAAAGCGGAAAATGTGCTGGATTATCTGACTGAGGGAAAATATTCCGGTCCAACGTTGGAAGATAACGTAGCGCTCATGGACACCGATAAAAATGGTTTCGCCGATGTCTATGAAGTGCGGGCATTTTTAGAAGCCAAACATGGCAAAGGCTACCAGAAAGACTTGCTGGATAAGTGGGAAGCTTCAGCCAGTGGTAAAAGCTGCAGTTCACCATTTGCCAAAGAATTATATACCGACAAAACCAACTAGCATTCAAAGGTGTTTAGTGCTGGCTGTATAATTCCAACTAAATAGATATCTAAACCAACTAATAAATATCTAAATATAAATTTAGAAAAATATACAGATTAATCAATTCAACTTTAAGACGCAAAAAAACATCATGTTAAAAGCCTATGCCACTCACGTGCAAGAACGTGCTATTCAACAACTACCGCCATTACCGCTTAGCGCAGAGCAAGTGGCCGAGCTAGTTGAGTTACTAAAAAATCCACCGGCAGGCGAAGAGGCGCTGTTAGTAGACTTATTAGAAAATCGCACCCCTGCTGGGGTAGACCAAGCTGCGTATGTCAAAGCTGCTTTCTTGTCCGATGTGGCTAGCGGCAAAGCAAAATCACCCTTAATTAGCCCCGATAAAGCCGTGCAGCTACTAGGCACTATGCTGGGCGGTTATAACGTGCAGGCTTTGGTTGCCTTGCTGGATACCAACATGGCTGAAACGGCAGTAAAAGCGTTGTCACAAACTATTCTTATGTTTGACGCTTTCCATGACGTGGATGAGAAAATGAATGCGGGCAACGCCCACGCTAAAATACTCATCGAATCCTGGGCAAATGCTGAGTGGTTCACCAATGCACCCGTTTTAGCCAACGAAATCAAAATGGTGGTGTTTAAGGTGGATGGAGAAACCAATACCGATGACTTAAGCCCGGCGCAAGATGCTTGGAGCCGCCCAGATATCCCATTGCATGCCAAAGCCATGCTCATCAACAAAATGCCTGACGGTTTGAAATTGATTGAAACTTTGAAACAAAAGGGCTTGCCGTTGGCCTATGTGGGTGATGTTGTTGGTACGGGTTCATCACGTAAGTCTGCCATCAACTCATTGCAGTGGTTCATGGGTAACGACATTCCTAATATCCCGAACAAACGCACGGGTGGTGTGATTCTAGGTAACAAAATTGCGCCTATTTTCTTCAATACCGCAGAAGATTCCGGCGCTTTACCTATTCAATGTGATGTATCAAAAATGCAAACCGGTGACGTCATTACCATTCATCCATATGCTGGAAAAGTACTGAATGAGCAAGGCGAAGTCATCTCTCGATTCGACTTAGCAC
>JACDEP010000228.1 GCA_013816325.1 Methylotenera sp. | reverse complement strand
ATTCCGAGTTCCGATACCCCACCATCGGAATACCTGATAAAATAATTAGCAAGAATGGTCGGGCATAAAGACTGTTCCGATACCCCACCATCGGAATACCTGATAAAATCAGATTCATCATTTGCATTGCGAGATATATGTTCCGATACCCCACCATCGGAATACCTGATAAAATAGATAACTTATAATCTATTGTTTTACAAGGTAATTTGTATTAAAAAAGCTCAACTTGCTCTGGCATGTTGGGCTTTTTCTTTGTGGGGCGTGTACCAAAAAACTCGCGTGTCATGCCGTACTGTTTGTCTGTGACGATAAAAAATGCCACTTGCGCATCTTTTGGTATGAGGGGTCGTAGCCTTAAAATAGTCGCCTCACCCACTGCAAGCGTAGGAAAGTGATGCACATAAAGTGAATTTTGTAGCTGTACAAAATTTTCTTGCAATAAACTTTTGCGAAAAATGGTGTAATCGTGTCGTGCTGCGTGGTCTGTCATCGGGCAATCATATACGCATATCACCCACATAATACGCCACCCATTTACACCCACGATTCGTCTTCATCCACCTGCATTAAGGCATCTTGCGGCAAATTTAATACTTTAGCTCTGCCGTCTAACACACGCACATAGCTGGCAACACTCTCATTAATGGCGGATGGCAAGCGATAACTGGCTCCGTTAAGTTGTATTTCTTGCTCGACAAAACCTAATACAGCTTTACGTGCGGCACTATCAAACTCACCAGAAAAACCAGCTAAGTGACTTTTTGCAACATGCCGCTCCACCACAAACCGATATGGCTCTATGAAATCATCAGCCAAGTTAAAAGGGTTTTCCATATTGCAATGCCCCAAGCCTAGCGCGGGGTTTAGGCCTGCTAATACAAGCGACCTTGCCACCATAGAGCGCAGCACGGCATAACCGAAATTTAGCCGTGCGTTTATTGCATCATGTGCACCCTGCTTTTCTCGGGAAAAATCACCCTCAAACAAATAAGCCCAATAGTGCTTTGCGCCTTGGCCTTCGCACTTAGTTTTATCGGCAGGCTGCACTTCATTGACAAACCGCTCTAAACGCAATGCGCCTTTGCGGTTGAGTATGCGTAAATTTGCAGCCTGTGTACTTAACCGCGCCTGCACTAAAGCTTGCCAAAGCACGCCTTTTTGCGGACTGCTATCTAATACCATTTGCTGACGTAAGCGCCGCACTAAATCGCCATTGCCTACTTGTGGCAATAGCCATGCGCATGGGTGATGAAACTCATCGGTGACCATGATGCTCGCGCCTGCCTCAGCCAACACTCTAAAAGTTTGAACTGATATTTGAATGGTGTGGTGATGCAAACACAACACCGCAATATCGCGTGGCAATACGAAACTATCAGAAAAGCCTTCGCGCCGAATGCGTAATCTGCCTAAATCAACTGAAAGCGAGGCTGGATTTTCGATAAGTAAAATACGGTGTTCAGACACTTTGATTCAATAGTCGAATTTGCATTAACCTCTCTTTAAAGAAGTCCATACGCCCAGCAGACTGCTTTACCTTGGTAACGTCGTCAACGCTTTCTGTCCAAGCAAGCGTAATCATTGTTGGGCGAGGATTTTTACCATCACTAGCGGCAAACTTTTTAATTCTATATTTTTTGCCTGTAGTTAAGTCTTCAACCACATCGCCTTTATAGTAACGAGTAACACCCAAAGGTGCATGTTTGCCTTTTTGTGCCATACCTTCTTGAACACCAACTAACACCACTTCCGAAAAGCCATTTTCTGATTTGATAATTTCCATGTATGCGTAGCCATCAGATCTAAGATATTTGTAGAGCGGCGCAATAGGCTGCTTAGCCTTTGGATGCTCAACCTGCTTACGCATATTTGGTTTTTCAATCGGCGTAGCCTCTTCGGCTGAAAAAGCAGTAAAGCAAACCACCTTTTTAATCAGCAGCGGCCTTAGATAGGCTTCTTGGTAAATTGGCTCTGCCATTGCTTCAAGAATCGTTTTTCCTGCTTGCAAGCGTTTTTCAAATTTAGCTAGCACAATTG
>JACDEP010000227.1 GCA_013816325.1 Methylotenera sp. | reverse complement strand
CGTATTGTGCGAGCACCTTCCGGAAACAAGAGCAGATGGCTACCTGTTTTAAAATCTTCGGTAGCCTGCATCACCATGTGGCGTATTGGTTCATTACGAATGTAGCGTGCCAGCCTTGCACCTGCCCCCAGAAAAATATTGTTCATAAGGTCTGCTTTCATTACGCAGGCAACATTGGGCAAGCGTGAAATGACCATAACGGCATCTAACAAACACGGATGATTAGGCGCAATGATCAATGGAGTTTCATTACGTAGTGTATCCAATTCGGTTAAATCAAAACTACAACGCTGGGATAAGCTCAAGCTGGCTAAATAGGCGCGGAAAGAGATCATGATGACGTACCGGCCTAAATAGATAGCATACCGTTCCGGTAGCAATGGGTAAAGCAGGCTTGCTATTAATGTCCAGCACAGGCTCAAGAAGCCCAGCCATAGCAAGCCTAAATAAAGAACCATATAATCATAAAAATGAAGCAATATACCAAGAACAGGGTTTGTCTTTATCCCGTTCATGTAGTTGCTACTACGCTTTGAATAGTGGCTTCGATCTCAATGAGCAGCTCTGGGCGGCAGATATCGGCTTGTATAAACATTGCTTTGATCTCGCCTTTCAAATAATTTTGTAATTCTGTGCGTACTAAAGCCAAGTCTTCGGCATACCGAATATATACTCTAAGAAAGACATCATTTAGGCTAAATTTTGGTTCGTTCATTATACGGTTCGCTTCCGCAATCACGGCATCCAGATTTACTAAAGTCTCCCTTGTCTGCCCTGCAATGTCCATAGCATGTAATGTCTGATGCCCGACGATGCTAGCGGTACCAGAGATAAATAAAGTAGCCTGTTGTTCTATGTTCAATAAAGTTGCGCGTGAAAAGCTGGGTGTGCGGGGTCCGTATTGCTCAGGATAGTCATAGGCTTTTATTTGACGGGGGTTTTCAATAGCAACAGGTTCAGTCCTGCCGGCTAGAAAAGCGATACTCAATGGGCCTTCAGTTAAACCAAGCGCACAGGCCGCGGGTAACTGACTTCCCGCTTCCCTATCGTAATTCACTAGAGCTTGTTTTCGGCCCACGTTAAATTGGCGATATCGTTCTAAATCATGACTGCTGCCATTGATATCTGCCATGTAATTCCAAAAGCGGAAGAGATGGGAATAGCCCAAATCATCTATCAATTCAAATATTTGCCGATAAGCCAATTTGGTAGCCTGCTGCAGTGGAGTAATTCTATCGTTTTGCATGGAAGTATCTTGCAACACTGTTGACTCTTCCAAATGAATGACACCGAATAATAGCTCATCATTGAACCGGTACTTGATTCCGCCCTGGCGACCGCTTATTAAGCGCTGACCAGCGTTTTGTGAAACGGCAGGTATATCACTTAACCACACTTCACAGGCAATGTCTTCACCTGTTAAAACTGGTGCATTTAAATGAAGCGTTGGGACGTCTTGCTGAAGGAGGTTAAGATTAGCAGAATCAGATTCGCTAAAAACTACAATACCCAATACCCGGTCTTGCCAAGTCTGGAGCTGATGCTGAACATCAGAAAAAGGCATGTATTCAATGTGTATGCCCATGTCGATTTCACTCACTAATTAAAATGTCATACGAAAGTTGTGTGATGGGTATTGCCGGTCATAAAGCTTTGCATCAAGCTGGTGATTATAGCGTATCGTTTTATACGGAAGAATATGTCGAGAAATAAAAATCCTAATTTTAAACAGAACTTATGCTGAACTTAATTTTCTGAAAATGTATATACTTTTAATTTATATGATTTAAAACAATCAGTTATAATTTATAAAGTCGAAATATACCGGTGATTGATTACGCTCAGCATCAGCAGTCAATTTTATTATTGTGTGCTTTAATAGTATATATAGTTTAATTAAAAGGAATACAAAATGGCAATTGAACTCATTTGTTTAGCATGGGCGGTTTTATTAGGCCTCGCCCACATTTTAATTGCTGGCCAAGCGCGCACCAAAGAGCTAGGTGCTAAATGGAATGCGAGTGCACGCGACGGTGTACAGCCTG
>JACDEP010000136.1 GCA_013816325.1 Methylotenera sp. | reverse complement strand
TGGCCGACGATATGCAAAAACAAATTGATTTTTGCAGGCGCTAAAAATTTGTGAAAATCTTGCGCCAGGACGTTTTGTCGTTTGGAGTCTTGCATGCGGGCAATTATAGAACGAGGCATTAGTTTTACTGCAAAAGTTTTAATGCAGAATAATGGTTCTGATGTAGAAGTATTAGTGACTTCTGTCTTCGATGATCAATTTAATATTCACTTTTGGGCTGCGCATATAGATTTTATTGGGTAATTGCTTGCCTTCAACATCTACGTAATCTGAATATTCAATATCCCAGCCATCTTGTTTTAAGGTGGTAAGCCGGCCTAGATTATCCGATGTGCTGGCCTGAATAGGGCTAGCAGTGGGGCGCCCCAGAGACCAGTCTGCAAGGCCCGTCAATGGTAGCTTCCAGCCTAGTGTCATCTCGGTTAGAGATTCTGCATCTGCCGCTGAAACGCTATTGCCAGAAGCATCTTGTAAAGTAACCAAGCTTGCCGTTTTTTGAATGCTGGCTACTTGGTTACCTAATGGTGAATAGAGCGCAATATTGTCATAGCTTAATTGGTGTTGCCAATCCAGCCTGCCGGAAAAGCCTTTGGCGTCGGTCTGTACGCCCATTCGGCCTTTAAGCGAAAATTGCTGAATGGTGGCGATCTGTTGTAGATGCTGAGCCTGGGATGGCTGAGTCGGAGTTGTGTTGGCCGGGTTCATAGGCGTGGTTGCGCAAGCTTGCAATAGTGTTATTAAAATAATTACAAAATAACGCTTCATTGCATTAGGTATCAGCATTTTTAACCAGCTAGACTTTAAACGAGAGTTAAGATTAAGACTTGAACTTATTACTGGTGCTTACCAGCACTTCATTATCCGGGCTGACGCTTAGCGCGTCTTGCCAGATTTTTTTGGCTTCATCATGCTGGCCTTTTTGCCATAGTACTTCACCTAAATGAGCGGCGATTTCAGGGTCAGGGTTGGCTTTGTAGGCTTGCTGTAAATAGTCTATGGCTTTGTCCAGCTGGCCTTTGCGGTAATATACCCAACCCAGGCTATCCAGCATGTAACGATCGTTTGGCGAAATTGTCAGCGCTTTTTCAATAAGTTTCTGTGCTTCATCAAGCTTAATATTGCGGTCTGCAAATGAATAGCCAAGTGCATTATAAGCCGCAGCAAAGTCAGGCTTAGCGGCTATTAGCTTGCGCAATTCGGTTTCCATCACATCCAGTTTGTTTACACGTTCAGCGGCTAAGGCATAGTCGTACACGAGTTCTGGTGTGTTAGGCAGATTCTTAACGGTTTTTTCCAGCAGATCATAAGCGTCTTGATTACGTTTGGCTTTTACCAGCAAGGCCGCCTCTGATTGAATGATCAAAATTTGCTGTTCTGTATTTAGGCCTTCAAGGTTATCAAGCAACTCTATGGCCTTATCTACTGATTCGGTGCGGGCTACAAGATTAGCCAGGTCCAGCTGGGCTTCTAGGTAGTGCGAGCCTGCTTGCACCTTTTTATACCAATCTGCTGCGGAGCCATCGTGGTTTTGCTTTTCCGCCCCTTGTCCTAAATAGATATAGATCTGTTCCGGGTCTTTAAAGCCTTGCTCCAATGCTTGCTGGAAATATTTTTCGGCTTCTGCATATTCGTTAGATTGGTAAGAAAGCAGTCCTACGACTGTAGTGACATCCGGGTTATCTTTTGCGTTTTTAAGGATGATCGCATATTCTTTTTTCGCAGCGTCATACTGTTTCTGCGTCACTAGCAGTTTCGCCATGTTCACGCGAATCTCGGTAGCTTCAGGATGTTTTACCAAAAAGCCCTGGTAGAAAGCTAAGGCTTCCTGCGGGGATTTATTAAACAGCACTTGGCCTTTTAATAAAGCAGCCACATACCAGCCTGGCTTAAGTATGTCGGCTTGGTTGAGTGCCTGCGACGCTACGTCATCTTGACCGGCAGTCCAGGCAGCTTGTGCAATCGCGAATTGCGCTTCAGGTGATTTAGGGTAAGGCTTGGCAAGCGATTGGATCAAAGCTAATACACCCGCTTTGTCAGTACTGCGGTTAAGCAGGGCATTTAAGTAGAGGAAACCGCTAGCGCGGGTTTCTTCTTTAAGCAGTAATTTAGCCAAATATGGCTCGGTGGCGTCAAGCTTGCCAGTTGCGATGAGCATTTCGATCATCGCTTGCTGGGCTTCGGTGGAATTCGGATCGAGTTCAGCCCACAGCTGTACCGCAGGAATCGTTAAGCTAGAAACATTGCCAAAAGCCGCTACCTTGGCCGCGCGCTCTGCCAGGCGCGGGTCTTGTTCTTTCCGTGCCAGGTCGTAAAATATGGAGCTAGAGGTTGCTAGGTCGCCGCGTTGGCCTGCCACTTCAGCAACTAAATATCGATAAACAAATTCTGCAGTTAGTTCATTTTGCCTTCTGTGTTAGCTTCTGGGCCCTGTGTAACCGGCATGGCCATTTGGGTTTTGCTGGCATGGGTAGCGCAGCCAGCCAGGTTCATAGACCCCAGTAACAGAACCGCAAGCAATACTGGAATATGTATAGATGTTGTTTTGTGGGTGGGCGTAAAACGATTGATTAGGCGCATAAATTGGATTGCAGTGTCTTAAAATTAATAGAGTGGGAAAATGTTGTACCGAAAGCTTAAATTATGACTATTATTAAATTGATCTGAAAATTATATTCAATAATCCGGAGAATCATGTTTCGATAGCTGTACAGTGCTGCTGTATTGCTTAGTCCGTGACAGTAGTCGCAAGTTCCTACATAATTATGTATTGACTATAGCGTATGTCAATAGAACTTTCCATGAAGTAAGTTTTCAGATGCGTTGTAAAAATTCCAGCTGATTTAAAAAGTGATGCAGGTTTAAAATGGGATTACGAAAAAATCCTATGCGTTTCAATGTTTTGTGTGAAGATCATTACCTTGAAATAGTGATATTTATTGGGAACTACGGATATTTGTTGAAATCACGGGTACGTTAACTAAATGAGTAACTATGAATAATTTTACAGTTGAAGCAACCGAGCTCACCAGAATTTATGGTGGCCGCGAAGCCGTCAGTAATGTGAGCTTTAACCTGAGTAAGGGCGAAGTGCTAGGCTTTTTAGGTCCAAACGGTGCCGGTAAATCTACCACCATGAAGATGTTGACCGGTAACCTGGCGCCTAGCAATGGCAGCGTTAAGATATGTGGCATCGACATGATAGAAAACCCAAAAGAGGCCAAGGCCTTAATTGGCTATTTGCCTGAAATGCGCCCGCTCTATAAAGAACTGACCGTAGATGAATATTTAACAGTCGCCGCTAGATTGCACCGTGTAAGTTCCGGTCATATCAAAAAAGCGGTAGAACTGGCAAAAGAGCGCTGTGGTTTAGGCCACATGAGTAAACGCCTGATTGAGAACCTGTCAAACGGTTACCAGCAGCGTGTAGGCATTGCGCAAGCGCTCATCCATAAACCGATGGTCGTAATTCTCGATGAGCCTACTGTAGGCCTAGATCCAATCCAAATTCGTGATATTCGTGCGCTGATTCGTGAAGTGGGCGGCGACCATAGCGTGATTATCTCTACGCATATCCTCCCGGAAGTTGAAATGGTCTGTGACCATGTGCAAATCATCGATAAAGGTAAATTGGTCTTTAATGGCTCAATTGATGTGCTTAAACGCCAACGCGTAGGCAATAAATTACTCATTGGCCTGAATAACACACCCAATGCGGATGAGTTATTGAAAATTTCCGGTATCACCGATGTGGAAATCCTTCCTGCCGGTTTTGTCAGGCTTACCTTTGCGGGTGATGCTGCTCCGGCAGAAGCCATTGTGCTAGCTTCGGTTAAGAATAAATGGGGATTGCACCAGATCGCCCCGGATCAAACCAGTCTTGAAGATGTATTTGTGCAACTTACTTACCAGGAACAAGCAGTTAGCCAAGAACAGGCAATTAATCAGGAACAAGCAGTTAGCTAATAAAAGCTAATTGATATAAGGGCTAATTATGATTATCAATGTTGCAAGAAAAGAACTAAAAAGTATGTTTGCCTCGCCCATGGGCTGGGTGATTCTGTCTTTGCTGATGTTTGCCTTCGGCACGCAATATCTAAACGGCGTTAATGATTATTTCGCCGTGATGTCTGGAGCGATGCGTCCAGCGGAACGTACCGGTGTCACGCAGTTCGTTGGACAGAACGTTTACGGGTTTGCTTCATTCATCGTGCTATTCGCAGTGCCATTGTTATCTATGCGCTTGATCAGTGAAGAACGCCGCAATCAGACACTACCATTCTTATTCAGTGCGCCTATTTCGTTGACAGAAATCGTGGTTGGCAAGTTTTTGGGGCTAGTCGCATTCTTGGGTATTTTGGTTTTATTTATTGCAATTATGCTGTCTACACTCAATATCTGGGCGGATATCGATTTCGGTTTCATAGTTGCCAACTCTATCGGTTTATTATTGATGGTGGCGAGCTTCTCCGCTCTTGGCGTATATTTTTCAAGCTTGACGCAGCAACCAGTCGTTGCCGCAATCCTGACCTTCGTGGCTTTATTTGCTTTGATGTTCCTAGACCGGTTTTTTGCCGGTGACCCAAGCAATACGCTGGCCAATTTATCGCTAACTCACCATTTCCAGTCGTTCTCAGGCGGTTTGATTGATACTGGTGATATTACCTATTTTGTACTATTTATCGTGACATTTTTAACCTTAACAGTGCGTCGTCTTGATGCAGACCGCTTACGTGGTTAATTGGAATTCCTAGAATGAACATCAACCGTAAATTACGTTTTCAATTATTAGTACAGAACAGTTTTTTTGTTGTGCTGTTTTTGCTGCTGGTCATTTTGTTAGGTTATCTGGCTACCCAGTACCGCTTCACAAAAGACATTACCCAGGCTAATCGCAATATCCTCACGCAAGGCAGTATTAACGTGCTTAAGCAGATGAAAGAGCCTATCCAAATTATGGTGTTTGCCACTAAGGACGATGCATCCAATGGCGATAATTTTCGTAAGGGCATGATTGATTTCGTAGCACGCTATCAACGTGAAAAAAAGAACATCACCCTCACTTTTGTCAATCCTTCTGAAGAGCCTAAGCTGGCACAAGAAGCCGGTGTTAAGAGCGACGGGGAAGTGATCGTTGAATATCAAAAACGTACCGAGCACATTACGCCGCCTATCGCTGAGCAGGAAATGACCAACCTGTTGGTAAGGTTGTCGCGTACTAACAAGCGCCCTGTGATGTATCTGGATGGCCATGGTGAGCGCAACCTGTTAGGTATTAAAAACTTTGATATCGGCGAATTTGGTAAACAATTAGAAGCCAAAGGTTTTAAATTCGCTAATCCTGACTTAACAATCGCGCAGCAAGTACCAAGTAATGGCGCAATGCTGGTAATTGCGAGTCCACAGGTTGATGTGAGTGAAGTGGAAGCCAAGAAGATCAAGGCTTATATTGAAGCTGGCGGCAACCTGCTTTGGTTGTTGGATGATGATAATTTACGTGGACTGAAAGATGTTGCGGATTACCTTGGCTTGCAGGTATCTCCTGGGATTACGCTAGATATGGCTTCCGCTCAATATGGCGCTGATGCCCGCGTTTCATTCGCCAGCTTGTATGGAGAACACGCAATTACCACTAATTTCATGCTGCGTACCTTATTCCCAGAAGCGCATCAAGTAACGGCCAAGGGTAACGATGATAACGGATGGAAAGTCAGCAACCTCGTAGAAGTGGCACCAAATGGCTGGCTGGCCTCGAAAAAATTGGCAAAAGATACTAAACCTATCTTTGATGAGAAAAATGATAAAAAAGGCCCGATCAATATCGGCGTTGCGCTGGAGCGTACCTATGGTAAAAAAGGTCAACGCGTGGTAGTAATGGGCAATGCTAACTTCCTTTCAAATACCTTTATCACGAACGGCGGAAATTTAGATTTGGGTGTGAATATCGTTAACTGGCTCGCCGGTGATGACAGCTTGATTACTATCCAGCCTATGCCGCTAAAAGATATTAATGTGACAATTCCTGATACCAATACTG
>JACDEP010000016.1:18008-21601 GCA_013816325.1 Methylotenera sp. | reverse complement strand
ACTTAGCCCCTTTCACCAACCTATAATATGTTAGGAATTTATGTTTAGTACGATCGATTTAAAAGAATTCAATGCGCTTAGCGCACAAGGTTACAACCGCATTCCGCTTGTGTTGGAAACCTTTGCCGATTTAGATACCCCTTTATCACTTTACCTAAAATTAGCCAACCAACCTTACTCATACTTGCTTGAGTCAGTACAGGGTGGCGAGCGTTTTGGTCGTTACTCCATTATTGGCTTGCCGGCAAAAACGCGTATTGTGGCGAATGGTACAAAAGTAGAAGTCTTTGAAGGCGATCACATCATTGAGTGTGTGGAAAATACCAATCCCTTAGACTTCGTAAAAAGCTACCAAACTCGTTTCAAAACGCCGCCATATCAAGGTTTACCGCGCTTTACAGGCGGTTTGGCCGGTTATTTTGGCTATGAGACCGTACGTTACATCGAGAAACGTTTAGCCAATACCAGCAAGCCAGATCAAATCGGCACACCAGATGTATTGCTTATGGTGTCAGAAGAGTTGGCGGTAGTAGATAACTTGAGCGGTAAGCTCTATTTTATTGTTTATGCTGATCCAAATAATGCGAATGCTTACGAAAACGCACGGGGCCGTCTAAATGATTTAGTAAAATTGCTACGCAAATCCGTTGCAATTCCAGAGTCAGTCTCTACAGGCAGGTCTAAAGCTCTTTCAGAATTTGGCGAAGATAACTTCAAAGCGGCCGTGAAACGGGCTCAACAATATATCCTAGATGGCGACATCATGCAGGTAGTGCTATCGCAACGCATGTCGCAAGAATTTTCAGCGCCTCCATTGTCGTTATATCGCGCACTACGTAGTTTGAACCCATCACCTTATATGTTCTATTACGATATGGGCGATCATCACGTAGTCGGTGCGTCACCAGAGATCCTGGTAAGACTGGAGAACGGCACTGTAACAGCCCGACCTATTGCCGGCACCCGACCACGAGGTAAAACCCGCGAGCAAGATATGGCTTTATCCGTTGAGCTATTGGCGGACCCAAAAGAACGTGCAGAACATGTGCAACTCATGGACTTAGGCCGTAACGATGTCGGTCGTGTGGCGGTTACTGGTTCGGTGAAGGTCACCGACAATATGATGATTGAGCGCTACTCGCATGTCATGCATATTGTAAGCAATGTAGAAGGTAAGCTTAAAGCCGGCATGGATGCGATTGATGTCATCAGGGCGACCTTTCCGGCAGGTACGGTTTCCGGTGCACCAAAAATACGAGCAATGGAAATTATCGATGAACTGGAACCAAGTAAACGAGGCATTTATGCCGGAGCTGTGGGTTACTTGGGTTTTAATGGCGATATGGATGTAGCGATTGCCATTAGAACTGGGGTAATCAAGAACAATAGGCTCTATGTGCAAGCCGGAGCAGGTATTGTGGCAGATTCAGTGCCGCAAAGTGAATGGGAAGAAACACAGAATAAAGCGCGCGCCGTATTACGGGCAGCTGAACTGGTACAAGCAGGATTAGACTTTAGCTAACGATAGCAAGGCTAGAGCTAAAGTTAGTGCTAAAGTAGCACGTTGTAAATTATGCATAAAGACCTCAAATATAAAATAGCACAATTTATCTTGGTCGCTTTGGCTTATATTGCTACAGCAAGACTGGGCTTGATGGTGCCTTATAAAGAGTCAGTTGCAACCTTGATGTGGCTGCCAAGCGGCATTGCTGTGGGTGCGATTATGCGTTGGGGTAATATCAGCTTGCCGGCAATTTATCTTGCAGCTACCATTGCTGAATTATCCGCAGGTTTGCCTTTATTTAGTTCATTAGCAATCGCACTCACCAATACCCTCGCGCCATTTTTTACTGCGCATCTTTTACATAGATTCAAATTTAACCACTCCCTGATCAGTCAACGTGACATTGGTTTGATGATAGCGGCTGCAATCTTAGGCATGC
The DNA here is from genome assembly GCA_013816325.1 of Methylotenera sp. GTDB lineage: Bacteria > Pseudomonadota > Gammaproteobacteria > Burkholderiales > Methylophilaceae > Methylotenera. The sequence goes on along the minus strand of JACDEP010000016.1, from coordinate 19,658 downwards.
TCATTTCTGCGATTGGTGGCGCATTTATCCTTTACCTGTCTGATTTATTACCAATTGCCAAATTCAGCAAAGTCTGGTTCATTTGGTGGATAGGGGATTCAATGGGTGTATTACTGGCATTGCCGCTGGTATTGAATCTCAAAAAAAGCAATGGCGGCTTGCATCGTCAGCAATACTATCAACTACTTGGCTTGCTATTGTTTTATATAGTAAGTGAAATAATTATCTCCAATCTAGTATTAAGCTTGAATAAGCAGTTCATGCTGTCATTATTCCTCATCTTGCCAGTTTTAATCTGGGCTTCCATGAATTTTGGTATCGTTGGCGGTTCCTTAGTTGTAATTGCACTTTCTGGTATTGCGGTGTGGGCAACGTCACAAGGTTATGGCTCGTTTTATAGCACCAACCTTGATGAAGGTATTTTTTCACTCTGGACTTTCATGCTGATACTGATCGTGATGATGCTATTGATTTCGGTGTTACAAGCAGAGCGGAATTTAGCAGAAAGAACTTTGCGGAGTAACGATAAAAAATTACGTTCGGTCATTGACGGCGCTTTAGATGGCATCGTTACTATCAATGAAGCCGGTCAGCTGGTGGAATTTAATCCCGCCGCAGAACGTATCTTTGGTTATAAAAAAGCTGATGTATTAGGCCGGCAATTGGCTGAAGTCATGATACCCCCGTCGTTCAGGAAGCTTCAAAATGCCAAGCATAAACAATTTGTAGAAACTGGCATTAAGCACATGTTTGATCGTCGCGTAGAATTTACTGGCATGCGTGCTGATGGCAGCGAGTTTCCAATTGAGCTTACCCTCACTTCTGTCGCAGACCAAGGCGAAACCTTGGTGACAGGCTTTTTGCGCGACATATCCCAGCAGAAAAAATCTCAGCAGGAAATTGAAAACATCGCTTATTACGATGTGCTTACCGGTTTACCCAATCGGCGATTGTTAATAGATCGCGTTGAGCGTGCTGAAGTCAATAGTAAGCGCGTAAAAAGTTATTGTGCCTTGATTTTTGTGGATCTCGATCATTTCAAATCGGTTAATGACACGAATGGCCATGATGTGGGCGACCAGTTACTGATAGAGGTGGCTAAACGAATTCAATCCACTATTCGCGAAGGGGATTCATTAGCGCGATTAAGCGGGGATGAGTTCATCCTGATTATCGAAAACCTGGATAGTTACCACAGCATTGCTTATCACCAAACCGCCGAATTAGTGGAAAAACTATTGGTAGAGCTCAATAAAATCTACATCCTGAATATGCTCGAATTCAATATCACAGCAAGCTTAGGCATCACTTTCTTTAATGATGATGAGCTAAGCTTTGAAGATCATCTGCGTCATGCAGATACTGCCATGTACCAAGCGAAAGGTGCGGGGAGAAATACTTACCGGTTCTATGATCAGCTTACACAACAAAGCTTGAATAAAACAATTGCCTTAGAAGCGGGGCTTCATACCGCGCTTAAAAATAATGAGCTTTATCTTAATTACCAGAATATTGTAGATGTTGACCAAGAGGTCATTGCCGCAGAAGTATTATTACGATGGAAACATCCCGAATTAGGTGAAATCAGCCCGGTTGAATTTATTCCGATGGCTGAAAAAAATAACCTGATTATCAAGATTGGTTATTGGG
>JACDEP010000016.1:17217-17998 GCA_013816325.1 Methylotenera sp. | reverse complement strand
ACAGCAAGCTTGTAAGCAACTCAAAGCGTGGGAATGTAAACCTAGATTTGGCAAAATACGTTTGTCGGTCAATATCAGTGCTAAACAATTCCTTTACATTAATTTCATTCAGGAATTATGCGACTTGCTTGAAACCAGTGGCATCAACCCGGATTTACTCAAACTGGAGTTAACTGAGACAGCGGTGATCGACAATATTGAGGATGTGATTGTCAAAATCAATATCCTCAAAGAATTAGGTGTGCGTATCTCATTAGATGATTTCGGCATTGGCCACTCTTCATTGGTTTACCTGAAAAAACTACCGGTCACACAAATTAAAATAGACCAGTCTTTTGTACAAGACGTACTTACCGACTCTAACGATGCTGCTATCATCCAGATGATATTGGCGATAGGCAAAACCATACAATGTAACATTGTTGCTGAAGGCGTGGAGAGCGTTGAACAGTTTGAAATGCTGAAAAATTTTGGCTGCCATTACTTCCAAGGATTTTATTTCAGCGAGCCCGCTGATTTAGCAACCTTTGAAAAAGCCATCGAAGAAAGAAGTCTTCCTGTTTAATGTAAATGTAGCTAATTTATACTGCCACCGACCGAACTTGAGCAATATCAGTATGACCTTCTAATAACTTCAAGATGCCATCTTGTTTTAAGGTGCGCATGCCGGTGGCGATTGCGGCATTCAATAATTCACTAACAGGAGCTTTGGTTTGAATCAGGCGTTTGATTGTTGGAGTAACCGTCATCAATTCATGTAAGCCTATACGGCCTTTATAGC
>JACDEP010000016.1:0-17207 GCA_013816325.1 Methylotenera sp. | reverse complement strand
GTGTTATTGCACACGCTACAACCCTTAGCCCGATATAGCTTGAATTTGTTCTTGATATCAAACTCTTCTTGCCATTCATTCAGTATGTCAGCTTTTTTCAATGGGGTATCGTGACAATATTCTTCCACAAGCTCATCAATTTCCGCATCTTCTGCTACGTAGGCTTCTTTGCATTTTGGGCATAATGATTTTGCCAAGCGTTGAGCAAGCACAGCCAGCAGCGCATCAGCAAAATTAAATGGATCCATCCCTAAGTCCAATAAGCGTGTGATACTTTCAGGAGCGCTATTAGTGTGAAGGGTGGATAAAACCAAATGACCTGTTAGAGAAGCTTCTATGCCTACTCTTGTAGTTTCTTCGTCTCGCATTTCCCCCACCATAATGACGTCTGGGTCAGCGCGTAAGAAACTTCGCATAGCGGCAGCGAAATTCCAGCCTATCTTTGAATTCATCTGTACTTGACGTAAGCCTGGTTGGGTAATTTCTACCGGGTCCTCAGCCGTCCATATTTTACGTCCCGGACTATTGATGCTGCCTAATAAAGAATGCAAGGTAGTAGTCTTACCTGAACCGGTAGGCCCGCACACCAAAACTAGGCCATAAGGTCGCAGCATGATTTTTTGCAGATCAGCAAGATTTTTTTTGGCCAATCCTAATTTATCCAATGGTAATGGCTTGCTGGAAGCCAGAAGCCGCATGACTACATCTTCAAGGCTATTATTGGTAGGGATGGTAGCCACGCGAAGCTCAATCTTGGCCGGGCCGAAGTGCTGAAAATTAATTTTGCCGTCTTGTGGTTTGCGACGTTCAGAGATATCCAGTTGCGCCATGATCTTGATGCGTGAAATCATGGCATTACGTGCATTAGCTGGAATCTCAAAATAGGGAATCAAGGTGCCGTCTTTGCGGAAACGCACGCGAGTATTTTGCTGTCCGGGATAGCTTTCGATATGGATATCTGATACCCCATCCTCATGAGCATCCATGATCATCTTATTAATCAGTTGCACCAATGTGTTATCAGATTCGACGATGGCTTCCTTGGGAATATCCATTTCCAAGCTTTCACCAAATAATTTTTCGGAAAGTGCGCTTGCATCTGGTTTTTCTTTAGAAGCTTCATGAAATTCGTACGCATCGTCTTTATTCCGCTTAGGCGCTTCCATAGGGATATAGTCGGTTTTAGCATAATATTTTTCGATAGCAGCTTCAATTTCTTCGTGTGAAGCCATAGCCGGCACAATTTTTTTCTGCGTCACAAAGCGTAGATATTCCAGTGCCTTCATATTAAGCGGGTCTTCCAGCGCCACAATCAAAGTAGATTCGTACAAACATAATGGCATCATTGAATACTTACGTGCCAAGGATTGGCTGACCATCTTAATTGCATTCAGATCGAAATTGAACTTAGCAAGCCCAACGTAAGGGATACCCATTTTTTTAGCCAATACGCCCTTTAAAGTCCTATCGTCAATGATATCCATATTGACCAAAATCTGGCCTAGTTGAATATTCCGGTTGGTTTTCTGCTTAGTTAAGGCTTCTTGCAGTTGGATATCGTCAATCAGGTTAAGCTGGCGTAATGCTTCACCAAGTTTTAAAATAGGCTGGCTTTCTTGGTATTTAATCGCATCATCCAACTGCTCCCGTGTGATGATTTGGTGCTGCGATAAATAATCCCCAATGCGCTGTTTGCGCAACTCTTGTTGTTGAGATAATGCAGATTCAATATCGCTTTTACTGGCTAACTTTTCGTCAATTAATATCTCGCCTATCTTCATGCCGATCTGATAATGGCTAATGGCTTGATGAGGTATGAAGCAACGCACGATTCTTTCTTCTTCAGCCGGTAAGTACAGATATAACCCATTGGTCGTATTGGCAAAACCAATGGTTTCGCCTTTAATAACCTCTTTGTCTGTGAATTCTACGGTGTAAGGTTGGCGTTCTGAGGCGGGATAGACTTCGACACTACGGGATTCTAGCGATGTTTGTTGTTTGTTTAAAGGTAGCGATTTAACCAAGCGCATACTTTTGATATCGTTAAGATGAATTATCTCATTGGCTTCACTGCGGGTTGATAAGAACAATATGCTCGATTCTTCAGGCATAAAGCGAATCAGGTTACCAAGTATCTTGGTGCCATCACGCAAATAAATCAGGCAAGTTTCCGGCTCATTTTTGGTGTTCTGGCTAAAATGGAAATAAGGCGGTGTGGGCCATTCAAAAGCAATCGGTGTCATATCATCAACTTTCTGTAACTTGCATGGAAGTCAATATCATTCAAGGTTAGACCAATATACTTTACAATTGTCCCGTCCCCGAATAAAGGCAACTACATTTAATTTCTATATAATCAATTTTGATTGTATTCAAACGCTTGATAATGAGCAAGTAATGAAACTTTTAACAAAAACAAGAGGAATCTAATTGTGCGAAAACTACATGGGCAACCAGTAATCATTGTCGGCGGTGGCCGCGGTGGATTCGCCCTGCTTGAATTGTTCCTAGAAGATGAGTTAGTAGACGTGATAGCAGTGGTAGACCATGATCCTGCAGCCCCAGCAATTCAAGTAGCGCAATTTTATGAAATTGCCACCTATACCGATGCAACCGAAGCTTTTCTTGCATGTCAGGATGTCCCGGACGTCATCATTTATAACCTGACCCATGATGATAATGTCGCCAAGAAAGCAGCTAAAGTATTTGAAGGAAAGAAAGTAACAGACGGCCTAGAAGCAAAACTTTTCTGGCAGATTGTCATGAACTTGAAACGCATTAAGGAAGAGTTGGAAAGCAGCCAGGTACAACTGAATGCGATTATCTATAATGCGATTGATGGCATTATCACCTTTAACGATAAAGGTGAGATCGAAGGTTTTAATCCGGCAGCGGAATTGATTTTTGGTCATGACCAGCAAGACATTATAGGCAAAAGTATTCAGGTGCTCATGCCGGACCTGGTTGAAAAAGGCGACGAAGCATTCATCAACCGTTTTTTACGTTCACGTGAATTCGGCCTGATCGGAGTCAGTGGCTATGAGATGTCTGCTCAGCGTAAAAATGGTCAGCGTTTTCCGTTGGAATTATCTACTTCAGAGATGATATTGAACGGTTCCCGATATTTTGTATGCATCGCCCGCGATATTACAGAACGTAAACTGGTGGAGGAAGCTACTAGGCATGCTGCGCATCATGATTACCTAACCGATTTGCCGAATCGCGCCTTATTTCTTGAGTGCCTGGAATTTGCGATTCCCCTAGCTAAGCGTAACGGTCAAAAGGTGGCTTTATTATTTCTCGATTTAGATGGTTTTAAACATGTAAATGACACTTTAGGGCATGCAAATGGCGATATGCTGTTAAAAGAGGTAGCAATGCGCTTGCTAAGTTTGATTAGGAATTCTGACATGCTTGCACGGATAGGCGGTGATGAATTTACTTTTATCCTCAATAATATTGGCAATGAAGATAACGCCATAGGAGTTGGCAATAAAATCATTACTGCCTTATCTGAGCCTTTCGATTTAAATGGCTCTATCTGCAATATTGGCGGCAGTATCGGTATTTCCATTTATCCTGATGACACGCTTGACCCTGAAGCGCTGCTGGACCAAGCAGATGAAGCGATGTACTTGGCTAAAAAGAAGGGTAAGAACACCTGCAAGCTCTTTACAGATCTACATGAAGGGCCTTAAAACCGTTCAGTTTCAATGCGCAGCAACAATGTGGGATAATGGCTGTATCACATTTCGCCTAATAATGCATTGTGCGCAGATTATGTTGCAGTACTTAACTTTCAGTACTTACTTTAGATAGATATCGCTATGTTACTCATGATAGACAACTATGATTCGTTCACTTATAACTTGGTCCAGTATCTAGGCGAGTTAGGGCAAGATGTGCAGGTATATCGCAATGATGAAATCGATTTGAAGAAAATTGCTGCTTTAAAACCTGAAAAAATTGTTATTTCTCCAGGCCCATGTACACCCAATGAAGCTGGAATTAGTGTTCCTCTCATCAAAGAGTTTGCAGGTAAAATTCCCCTGCTGGGCGTGTGTTTAGGCCACCAGAGTATAGGCCAGGCATTCGGTGGCAATATTATCCATGCTAAGCAACTCATGCACGGCAAGACCTCATTGATCCATCATCATAGTATCGGCGTATTTAAAGACCTCCCAAATCCTTACACTGCAACGCGTTACCATTCTTTGGTGATTGAGCGTGAAACACTGCCGGATTGCCTAGAGATCACAGCCTGGACAGAAGACGGCGAGATTATGGGCGTACGTCATAAAACACTCGCGGTTGAAGGTGTGCAATTTCATCCAGAATCTATCTTGACCGAACATGGGCATGATTTGCTCAATAACTTTTTGAAAGCCTAACGTACCAAAATACAAACTTCGTCGTGATGTTGTGTAATTATTTTCATTACGTACATACTAAAATGTATGTAGCGCATCAAAACATAATCACATACCTAGCCTCATTTAGAACTTTGCAAATTTCAACTATTACCAACTAATAAAATGAGTGATTTTAAAAACACCTTAAACAGCTTGATTGACGGCAAAAACTTAAGTCATGAAGCCATGCTCGGTACCATGCGTCAGGTGATGGCGGGTGAGCTCACGCCTGCGCAGATTTCAGCCCTGCTTGTGGCCTTACGCATCAAGGGTGAAACTATCGATGAAATCGCAGCGGCTGCGAGCGTGATGCGTGAGCTTTCCAGTAAGGTAGCGATTCACGATACGCAACATTTGATCGATACCTGCGGAACCGGTGGTGATGGCATACAGACTTTTAATGTTTCCACAGTAAGCGCTTTTGTCGCCGCCGCGGCCGGTGCAAGAGTGGCAAAGCATGGTGGCCGTTCGGTTTCATCTACCTGTGGCAGTGCTGATGTATTGGAAGTCTTAGGCGTCAATGTTAACCAAACGCCCGAACAAGTGGCTGATTGTGTTAATAAAATCGGGGTAGGGTTCATGTTCGCGCCGAATCATCATAGCGCCATGAAACACTCCGCCCCAGTACGCCGGGAGCTTGGCGTGCACACGATTTTCAACCTATTGGGTCCGCTGACTAATCCCGCTAGTGCAAAGCGTCAGGTCATGGGCGTGTTTTCCCAAGTATTGACCAGCAAGCTTGCAAGGGTATTGCAGCAACTAGGCAGTGAGCACGTTGTGGTGGTTTGCGGGGCTAACGGCATGGATGAGATTTCATTTTCCGGCGATACCTTCGTTGCTGAACTGAAAAATGGTCAAGTAAATGAATACGTATTGAATCCACAGCAATTTGGTTTAGGTTTGCACGACGTTGCAGATATCAAAGTAGCGGACGCATATGCTTCTAAAGTCATGATATTGCAAGTACTATCAGGTGTCACTGGACCTGCAAGAGATATAGTGCTCTTGAATTCAGGCGCGGCAATCTATGTGGCTGGCTTGGTGCCCAATCTACAAGATGGCATCGCCGTAGCCTCTGAAATGCTGGATAGCGGCAAAGCCATGCACAAGCTTGAACAGTTGGTAGCGATGACTAAGGCATCATGATAACGATTCAGGTGATGAGCAGCAGAGCTTGTATACTATTGCTGGCTTTATTATTAAACGCATGCGGAAAACCAAACTCTGAAGATACTGTATTTGCACCGCAATTGCCGCAACTAGAAAAGCTAGCAGTTAACGAAAGCAGCATTGCTGAACCGGATAACGCTAGCATAGAAAGCGCTTATGAGCGCAAGCAGAGCAATGTTCAAGTGAGCGGGAGCGGTAAAGTGGTCAAACTATTGGCAGATGACACACAAGGCACCCGCCACCAGAAATTCTTAGTTAGGATCAATCCACAGCAAACTTTATTATTCGCACATAACATTGATCTGGCGGCAAAGATTCCATTGCAGCTTGGTGACGAGATTACATTTAGCGGTGAATATGTGTATAACCCTAAAGGCGGCGTCATGCACTGGACGCACCTAGATCCGCACGGCGACCATCCATCAGGCTGGGTTATGTTGCGTGGCAATAAATATCAATAATTCTTAAGTTTATATTCTACAAATATATGTCAGACATACTGAATAAAATCATTGCAACCAAAGTCATTGAAGTTGCAGCTGCTAAAGCCAAACAGCCACTCGAGGTGGTGAAAGCTCAAGCTTTAGAAGCTGGTACTACACGGGATTTCGTCGCAAGCATCCGCAATAAAATCGCTAATAAGCAGCCTGCGGTGATTGCAGAAATCAAGAAAGCCAGCCCTTCAAAAGGCATCATCCGCGCTGATTTCAAACCAGCGGAAATAGCCCAAAGCTACGAGCGTGGTGGAGCAGCATGTTTGTCAGTGCTTACTGACGTTGATTATTTTCAAGGATCTGCGGAATATCTAAAACAAGCGCGAGCAGCCTGTGATCTGCCGGTGTTGCGTAAAGACTTCATGATAGATGCTTACCAAGTATATGAAGCACGTGCCATGGGCGCTGATTGTATTTTATTGATTGCCGCCGCTATCGACTTAGCCAAAATGCGTGAACTTGAGGAGGCCGCTCATCGCTTAGGTATGGCAGTGTTGGTTGAGGTCCATAACGGTGAAGAGCTTGATCTTGCGTTACAACTTACCACGCCATTGTTAGGCATCAATAACCGTAACCTGCGTACGTTTGAAGTAATCCTTGATACAACCTTGGGATTGCTAACGCGTATCCCCGAAGATAAAATCGTCATGACAGAATCCGGAATCTTTACCCGAGAAGACGTTGCTTTGATGCGCAAAAACAATGTGCATACTTTTTTGGTTGGAGAAGCATTCATGCGCCAGGCAGACCCCGGCACAGAGCTTGCCAATGTATTTGCTGCGACAATTGCTGAATAAACGGACCAGAAATAGGTTCTGATTAAAGGAATATTATGAGCTACCCATACTCCCGCCCTCGCCGCATGCGGAAAAAAGAATTTTCACGTCGTTTGATGCGTGAAAACGTACTCACAACCAATGACTTGATCTATCCAGTGTTTGTATTAGAGGGTGAAAATCGTGTTGAAGAAGTAGCTTCCATGCCAGGGGTAAGGCGCCAAAGCATCGATATATTGTTGAAAACTGCAGCTGAATGTGTAGTTCTAGGCATCCCGCTTATCGCTTTATTTCCTGTGGTCGATGCCAAATTTAAAAGTCTGGATGCAGCCGAAGCGTTTAATGAGGATGGGTTGGTCCAACGTGCTGTCATTGCATTGAAAGCTAACTTTCCGGAACTCGGCATCATGACGGATGTAGCTTTAGACCCCTACACCACGCACGGCCAAGATGGTTTGATAGATGGTGCTGGTTATGTGCTGAATGACGAAACGATAGAAGTATTAGTGCAGCAGGCATTGTCCCACGCGAAAGCAGGAGCGGATATTGTAGCCCCTAGCGACATGATGGATGGCCGTATTGGCCAGATTCGTGAAGCACTGGAAAGCACACATAATATCCACACAAAAATATTGGCTTACTCAGCTAAATACGCCTCTGCTTTTTACGGACCTTTCCGCGACGCGGTAGGTTCTGCTGGAAATCTAGGTACGGGAAATAAATATACCTACCAGATGGATCCAGCCAATAGCGACGAAGCCATACAGGAAGTTGCCTTGGATATTTCCGAAGGAGCGGACATGGTCATGGTAAAACCCGGCATGCCATACCTAGATATAGTGCGACGTGTGAAAGATGAATTTGGCGTACCTACGTTTGCGTATCAAGTGAGTGGCGAATATGCCATGCTCAAAGCCGCAGCGCAAAACGGCTGGCTGGATGAGAAATCTTGTGTGATGGAAAGCCTGCTCGCTTTTAAACGTGCCGGCGCAGATGGGGTTTTGACCTATTTTGCGATGGATGCCGCACGCTGGCTACAGCAAAAATAAAATACTAGGGTTGCAGTAACTCTTTTACTTCCTCAATACTCGCTCGGTCTGCATTCGCGCCATCCGCAGCACGTTTGGTTGCAACGCGAATATCATCAGATTCAAAAACACTTAATTTGATCAATCCGGTATTCATTTCCAGCGTAAACACGGGCACTTTTTTGCGGTTATCGCCCTTTTTGTCCCGTTTACCATCATTCATAAAGCGATAGGATTTTTCGTTGGTTTCAAAAGGAATGTCCTGGTTGAGCAAGAACATCTCAAGATCTTTCAGACTGTCTGCGAATAGATGGATATGTGTTTCGGAACCCAATCCTGCCGTGCCATCTAGGACAGAGCCGGTGAGATAGGGATTGAAACGTTCAAGCAATTGCATGGTAAAAAGCGCATTTTTGCGCAAATCACGCAGGTTGCCAGGATGTTCTTCACTTAAAAATAGCGCATTGTATAGCTTAAGCTCTTCCTCGATTTCCGTATTAGAAGGCAACACGCTGTTATCGATGGCGCCTAATTGCCGCCCCGCCTTTTTCTTGGCGTAAGAAAAATCAGAAATGCCGTCCTCTGCCATCATACGGGCGGCTTGCTGGGCAATGAGTTGCCTTAATTGCTGTAGATTTTCTTTTGCCATGAAACTGTATAGTCATTATTGATATAGGTTACTCAGGGCATGAGCGGCTTAATCACCACATTAGGTGTAATGCTGGGCTCTAATTTTCTTGCCGGTGCAGGCGGTAATTGCGGTTTATTAGGAACAGCGTTTGGCGTAATGGTAGGAGTGCTATGCACAACGTCCGGCTGCAATACATGCTGCGCCTGACTTGTTAAAGCATCTGTAGTGTCGTCACTACCCTCAGTTACCGGTGGTATAGGGATTTCAACTTGAGGCGGTGGATTCTCATGATAGAAGTACTCGTAAATTCCGCTGTCATCGTTATCGGCACGGATGCCAGTAGTCGGGTCTATCTTAATGGATGAAATTCCATCAGGCATGGGTAGGTCTTCGTCAGGAATGCCTTTCAATGCGGATGTCATATATTTTATCCAAATTGGCAATGCGGCAGAACCACCGGTTTCTGTGCGACCCAAAGATTGAGGCTTGTCAAATCCTATCCATGCCACTGCTACTTGTTTAGGGCTATAGCCGGTAAACCAGGCGTCAAAATGGTCGTTAGTGGTACCCGTTTTCCCGGCAATATCACCGCGGCCAAGCTGTAGCGCTTTGGTAGCGGTGCCGTGGCGGATTACATCCTGCATCATAGAGTTCATGATGAAAGCATTGCGTGCATCAATTACTCGGGGCGCTCCATTGGCAACATCATCAAACTTGGTTTCATATAATACCTTGCCATCTTGATCAACAATTTTGGCAATTAAGTTAGGCTTTACACGGTAACCACCATTGGCAAATACAGCATAGGCTGTAGCCATTTGCCACGGTGTTGCCGAGCCTGCTCCTAGGGCCATGGTCAGATAAGCGGGATGATTTTTTGCCAAAAATCCAAAGCGTGTAATATAGTCTTGAGCATAATCCACACCAATTGCCTGCAATACTCGTATGGCAATCATGTTTTTGGATTTCATAAGGCCTTGTCTTAGGCGTATAGGGCCATCGAAGTCATTATCATAGTTCTGCGGTTCCCATGCCTTATTGCCAGTCTGATCCGCTGAGAATCTTAACCGCTCGTCCTCTACTATCGTTGCGGGTGTAAAACCTTTTTCCAGCGCTGCTGAATAAATGAAAGGTTTGAAACTAGAACCAGGCTGCCGCCATGCTTGAGTTGCATGATTAAATTTATTCCGGTTGAAATCAAATCCCCCGACTAACGCACGGATTGCGCCGTTTTGCGGATCCAAGCCTATCAGTGCAGATTCTACTTGCGGTAGTTGAACAACTTTCCAGTTATCATTTACATTTAAAACACGAATAACTGCACCTGGTTTTAACAAGCGCTTTGTAAAATCTTTTTGATTCAGCGTCTTATCTACCAGCGCTAGGCCTTTGCCAGTAATCTCAATATCGTCGCCGCGCTTGGTATGCACCTTGATTGATTTTGGCGTGAGGCTAGTGATGATTGCGGGGATTAAGCCGTTAGACTCATCAATTTCATCTAAGGCGATATCTAAGGCAGTTTTCTTATCGGTAGCTTCTAGTGAAGCCAGGTCTAATACTTTTTCAGGACCGTTATAGCCATGGCGCATATCGTACTCCAAAACGCCATCCCGTAAGGCATTATTGGCAGCTTCTTGATTGACTTTGCGTATAGTTGTGTAAACTTTTAAGCCACTACTGTAAATATCGTCTTGGTATTTTTCGTATAGGCTTTCCCGTACTATTTCTGCCACATAATCAGCAGAAAGATCACGAGATTGCTTAGATACTTTAAAGCGTAAAGGCTCTTTTAATGCCGCTTCATAAGTTGCCTCCTTAATGAATCCGTAGCGATACATGTCATGCAACACTTCTTTTTGGCGACTTAATGCGCGTTTTGGATTCACAAATGGATTGTAACCGGAAGGAGCCTTAGGTAATCCTGCCAACAATGCTGTTTCCGCCAGATTTAACTTTTGCAATGGCTTGCCATAATAAACTTGTGACGCCGCAGCAAAGCCATAAGCACGTTGGCCAAGGTATATTTGGTTAATATAAAGCTCAAGAATTTTGTCTTTACTTAAACTATGCTCAATTTTTAAAGCGAGCAGCGCCTCATTTATCTTGCGCTTGAAATTCCGTTCACTGGAAAGAAAAAAGTTGCGTGCAACCTGCATGGTGATGGTGCTGGCGCCTTCTTTTGCCCCGCCTGATATATTATTCAAGGCTGCACGTAACACGCCTTTAGTATCAATACCGTTATGCTGGTAAAAACGGCGGTCCTCAATTGCGATCACCGCATCTTTCATGTTTTGTGGCACATCTTCGATTTTTATATATGCACGACGCTCTTCACCAAACTCACTGATTAAATATCCATCTTCGGAATACACGCGTAGTGGTAATTTGGGCCGGTAGTCAGTGAGTGCGTCTAGCGAAGGTAGGGCCGGGTAAATTACGGCAGCGGCAATGCCTACTAATGCTGCTATGGATAAGCCTCCAACTACCAAGGCTAATAAGAAGTAATGCCACCATTTATTTAAATTCATAAAAATTTACGATTTCGTTTTGGATACCATACTATTATAAGTGGCTCTGATATTTCCTAGCTAATAAAGTGTTAAATAAAAGCAAAAAATTATAGAGTCCAGCGCGCTTAAAATAAAAATTACTTTACAGGGTTTAAAGTTGTTGCTAGGATTTAATGTAAATTATTAGAAATTCGCGTAACTAACGAAACCAGAAAGGGAATTTCATTTTGAAATTCAGCTTTTTTACAGAAACTACCCCACCACTCATTGGAATTGACATCAGCTCTACTGCCGTCAAAATGGTCGAGCTCGCAGCTAATGGACGCGGTAACTATAAATTAGAAGGCTACTCCATGGCCCCTCTGGCCAAAGACGTGATTGTTGATGGCAATGTCAATGACTTGGAAAAAGTAGCAGAAGCTATGAAACTAGCGTGGAAGTTATTAGGTTCCCGGGAAAGGCGAGCTGCCTTAGCGTTACCTGCAGCTGCAGTTATTAGTAAGAAAGTATTGATGGCTGCGGATTTGCGCGAAGAAGATATGGAAATGCAAGTTGAAGCTGAAGCCAACCAATACATTCCCTTCTCACTAGATGAAGTCAATATTGATTTTCAAGTGATTGGTCCCGCTCCGAATAGTCCTGATGAAGTTGAGGTGTTAATCGCCGCCTCCCGCAAAGAGAAAATCGAAGACCGCGTAGCTGCAGCTGAGGGCGCCGGCTTAAAAGTCACGGTGATGGATGTAGAAACCTACGCTACCGAAGCGGCTTATACTTTGATTTCCGGCCAGCTACCTAACGCGGGTCGTGAGCAAACCGTCATGATTGTCGATTTAGGCGCATCAATGATGCATATTAATGTATTACACGACAATAAATCCGTTTATACCCGTGAGCAAAGTTTTGGTGGTAGCCAACTTACCCAAGAAATCCAGCGTCGCTTTGGTCTTTCTCTGGAAGAAGCTGAAATTGCTAAGCGCAAAGGCGGCCTTCCGGAAAGTTACGAAAATGAAGTGCTTCAACCTTTTATGCAGTCACTGGCCATGGAAATAGCCCGTGCACTTCAATTCTTTACAAGTTCTACTCAATACAATCGCGTTGATCACATAGTGTTAGCAGGCGGCTGTGCTGCTATTCCAACTGTAGACGTCATGGTGCAGGATCGCACTCAAGTAAATACCGTTGTAGCGAATCCTTTTCATAATATGGCGATTAGCAGCAGGCTTAAACAGCAACAAGCTGCAATAGATGCGCCGGCATTACTGATAGCCTGTGGACTTGCGATGCGGGGGTTAGATATATGATACGTGTAAATCTACTGCCTCATAGACAGCTAAGGCGAGAGGCGCGCCAGCGCGAATTTGGCCTGATGGCAGGGTTTGTTGCGATTACTGCAGCCGTTATTATTTTCGTCGGTTGGACTTTTATTACCAATAGAATTGATGCCCAAACAGAACGGAATAGTCGTTTAGATACGGCTATCGTAAAACTGGATAAAGAAATTTCTGATATTAAAGATTTAAAAGATCAAATCAGTACTATGCTTGATCGTAAGCAAGTTGTGGAAAATCTACAAACGAACCGGAGTCAAGCTGTTGTGGTGCTGGATGAATTAAGCCGTCAATTACCGGAAGGAATGTATTTGCAAAATATCAAAGAGCAAGGGAACGTGATTACGCTTGAAGGTGTAGCAGATACCAATGCACGTATTGCTACTTTAGTACGTAATCTTTCTAGTTCTCAATGGATGGAATCACCTAATCTTGTAGAAATTAAATCTATAGTAGTCAATACTATAAAACAAAATGCTTTCACCATGACGGTGAATTTAAAAGTTCCTAAAGCTGAGAATGAAGGTTCTGGCATTAAAACCACAACAAAAGGTGGTGCTTAATTTATGAAATTAGAAGATTTTAATAATATCGATTTTAAGAATGCCGGAAGTTTACCCTTACCAGTCAAAGGGGTTTTGCTAGCCGTTTTGTTCTTAATTTTATTGGCCTTGGGTTATTATTTTATGTGGAGCCCTTATTTAGAAGAGCTCAGTACTTCTGAGTCAAAAGAACAAGAATTGAGGCAAGTATTTCTTAATAAAAAAAGTCAAGCGATTAACTTAGAAGGTTATAAACAGCAAATGGTTGAAATTGAAAAAACCTTCGGCGCTTTATTAAAACAACTTCCTGATAAATCCCAAATGGATGGATTGCTAACAGATATCAATCAGGCAGGATTAAGCCGTGGATTAGAATTTGAATTATTCAAACCAGGTCAGGAAACACAGGCCGAGTTTTATGCAGAAATGCCTATCTCCATTAAAGTACTTGGCAATTACCACGACTTAGGAGCATTTGCTACTGACATTTCCAAATTATCTCGTATCGTTACTTTAAATGATATAACCCTTACACTCAACGTTAAAGACCCTAAGACGGGAAATAGTGATGGCACTTTGTTAATGGAAGCAGTAGCTAAAACATACCGATACCTTGATGCAGATGAACTTGCCACGAAGCGCAAGTCCGATAAAGCTTTAACAGCTAAGAAAGGTTGATCATTTAGTGAATGGATTTTGGAAAATAGTACCTCTCAAATCAACCTGTATGAGATTTCTTATCATTTTCTTATGTGGAGGTATGCTTACCGCCTGTGGTGGTAATGAAGGTGATGATTTGGATAAGTTTATGCGGGATGCTGCTAATGACATGAGAATTAAAATCAAGCCTTTACCAGAAGTTAAACCTTACTTAGCGTTACAATATAATGCAGATGGAACATTGAGTGATCCCTTCAAAGCACGTAAAGCCTCTAATAACAAATCTAGTGCATTACAACCAAATTTAAACCGACCTAAAGAACCAATGGAAGCATATCCTTTGGAAAGTGTAAAGTATGTCGGTTTAATATCAAGAAATAAATTAACATTTGCTTTGCTAAAAACGCCTGATAGTGGTGTGCAGCAAGTAAAAATTGGTAATTATGTAGGCCAGAATTTTGGCAAAGTGACTCAAATAACGGATAGCGAAGTCACGCTGAAAGAAATAGTGCAGGATGATTTATCAGGCGATTGGGTGGAGCGACTAACTACATTAACTTTACAAGAGAGTTAATAGTATGGAATGCATTACGAGTCATATGCCAGTAGAAACTAAAGAATTAAGGGTGAAAAGATGAAAACTTATACGTGGTTATCCAAACTATTAGCGATATTGTTGTATTTAGGATTATTTTCCTCTCCTTTTGCTATTGCTGAAAATCAATCAGAATTAACGAATAAAATCGAAAGTATTGATTTTTCTACTTTACCTGGTGGAAGGGTTGATATCCATATCAAAACCTCACAACCTTTAGCTAATCCACCCGCTGGATTTACCTTAACCAACCCCTCTCGTATTGCATTAGATTTCCCTAAAGTTGCTAATGGGATCAACAAAAATAATATTCCTGCTGATCAAGGTGCTCTAAAAAGTGTAACTCTGGCCCAGGCAAAAGAACGTACACGTATTGTATTAAATTTGTCTAAAAATGTTGGTTATAGTACAAATTTAAGCGGTAATGAAGTCATTATTACATTGCAGGCAAATGAAGCAATTGCCAATACGTCTACTGAAACAAAATTTGCTGAATCTAGAATAGATCAAAACCAAATCAGTATTAATAATGTAGATTTTATAAGAGGTAAAAATGGTGAAGGTAGGATTTTAGTAGATTTATCCGATGCTACTGCAGGTATTAATATCAAACAAAAAGGAAAAACTATAGTTGTTGATTTTATTAATACAGATGTGCCTGCAAGTCTTCAAAGACGTTTAAATGTAATAAACTTTAATACCCCGGTTCTTTATGTAGATACTATGAAGCAGGGTAAAAATAGCCGTATTGTCATTGAACCTAAAGGCAATTGGGAGCAATCAGCGTATCAAGCGGATAAAAAATTTATTATAGATGTGCGCCCCATTGTGGAAGACCCAAATAGATTGGTTAAAGGAACTAAACCGGGATATGGAGGTGAAAAGTTATCGTTGAACTTTCAAAATATTGAGGTTCGTGCGGTGCTTCAAGTCATCGCAGATTTTACAGGATTAAATATTATTACTAGTGATACAGTAACCGGGAATCTCACATTGAGATTAAAAGACGTACCTTGGGACCAAGCAATGGATATCATTACGCAAAGTAAAGGATTGACGATGCGGAAAACTGGCAACGTTATTTTGGTTGCTCCAGCTGATGAAGTAGCAGCTAAGGAAAAGCAAAATTTAGAGGCCAATCGACAAATTGAAGATTTGGAACCTCTCCGCACAGAGGTCTATACACTAAATTATATGAAAGCAGATTCTCTTAAAACGTTATTATCAGATCCAAAACAAAAAATTCTATCTAAACGCGGTTCCGTGGCTATTGATGTGCGTACAAATACAGCTTTTGTACAGGACACAGCAAAGTATCTAGAGCAAGTACAAGCTATTATTAATAAAACTGACATTCCAATCAAGCAGGTAATGATTGAATCACGCTTAGTAATTGCTGATGAGAAATTTAGCAAGCAACTTGGAGTACGATTTGGAGTAACCCAAACGGGAACCCCAGGAAGCAGTATATTGACTACTAGCGGTACTCTCGGCAACAGATTTACTGCTAGTACACCTGGAACTGCAACTACCCCAGGAACTTTAACTCAAGGTACACACAACGGCTCCGTACAAACTGCTACCTCCGGTGGTGGCGTAATTACCAGTTCCGATGGGCAACCTGATTTAAATGTTAACCTTCCTGTAGCAAATGCATTTGGCAATTTTGCATTTACTTTATTTAGATTGCCAGCTGGACTATTATTGAATTTAGAATTATCAGCCTTGGAAAGTGATCAGCGCGGAAAAATTGTTTCTAGTCCAAGAGTTACGACTGCTAATCAGCAGAAAGCAGTGATTGCACAAGGCACTAAAATACCATATTTGGAAGCAAGTTCTAGTGGTGCTGCTACTGTATCCTTTGTAGATGCTGTATTGAGTTTAGAAGTTACTCCGCAAATTACACCAGACGATAAAATCATTATGGATTTGGTTGTGAAAAAAGATAAAGTCGGGCAAGTACTACAAGGTGTACCTTCAATTGATACGCAAAATGTAACAACTCAAGTATTGGTAGCAAATGGGGAGACTGCTGTTTTAGGTGGTATATATGAACAACTTGAACGTAATGATGTTGATAAAGTACCATTTTTTGGTGATTTGCCCATTATGGGCAATTTATTTAAACGTAAAGTAATCCAAACCGATAAGACAGAGTTGCTTATATTTGTTACACCTAAAATTATGGATGAGAGTTTAGGTTTGCGTTAAATTAAATTTGACGTGAGCAATAAACTTAAAATCTGACAGAAAGATTAGATTGTCATAAAATGCCCATCATGATTGTGATGGGCATTTTATTTTTATTAGGTGCGACTTAATTGGTAAATGTTTTTTTTATAGGTTTAATGGGTGCTGGCAAAACGACAATTGGTCGCTTACTCGCCAAGCAGATGAATATGAGTTTTTATGATTCTGACCATGAAATAGAGCGCAGGACAGGCGTTAAAATCCCACTTATCTTTGAGTTAGAGGGTGAAGCAGGTTTTCGTAAACGTGAAACAGCAATTATTGAAGAACTTAGCCAGCTCAATAACATTGTTATGGCTACGGGTGGTGGCGCAGTGTTATCGCCAGAAAATCAATCTTACTTAAAGTGTAATGGAAAAATTATTTACCTTAGGGCAAATGTCCATGATTTGTGGTTACGCACCAGAAATGATAAAAATCGCCCATTACTCCAGGGAGTCGATATTAAGCAAAAGCTTGAGCATTTATATCTTGAACGAGATGCTATCTATCGCGCACTGGCCAATTGTATAGTGGAGACTGGTGCCCAGTCAGCAACAGAAATCACGAATCATATCGAGCATTTGCTACAAACCAATCAGTAATTTTGAGATCCTTCAAGACATAATGCAAACTTTAAAAGTAGATTTAGCTGATAGAAGTTACCCTATTCACATAGGTAGTAAACTTCTATCAAACACTGATTTAATCTTACCGCATTTAAAGCGAAAACATGTAGCTATAGTCACTAATACGACTGTAGCCCCGCTATATTTAGAAACACTAAAAATTACACTGGAAGCAGCCGGTATAAAGGTAATCCCAATTATAT
>JACDEP010000226.1 GCA_013816325.1 Methylotenera sp. | reverse complement strand
ACCTAAGCCCATGACGTTCTCCTTTTTATTAATGAGCTCATAATATAGAACCTGTCACCTTTTGCATCTGTACGCTAGCAAACATAAAGCTTTAATCCTAATGTAAGCCAGCGTACAGACCTGAATACTGCTTTTAATTCTAATCATATATGCAAGTCTTAAAGTCTATTAATTTTAAAGGAATCGATAATGAATAAACTACTTTCTCTCCTATGTGCCGGAGCTTTGGCACTCAATGCTTATAGTGCGTTGGCTGCAACTCAAACTGATAATAAGGATGACGCCAGCAACTTAGGCACGTCAGAGTCGCCTCAACATAAAGCGCAGGAAATGCGTACCGATAAAGGGCCTACAGGCACCAATAACGGCGCTACTGATATGGATGATGCAAGCAATCTAGGTAATGCTGATTCACCTCAGCATAAAAAACAAATGGAGCGCAGCAATAAAAATGGCGCCACTCAAAACACGCATAGGCATCACAAAAACAAAGTACAAAGAAATAAAGAAATGAATGAGGGCACAACAAAAGGTAACAAAGTGCAGCCTAACGATATTGATAATGGCACGCCTGCACCAACCACTCCATAAGTACTGATTAAGAGTACTAGGTATAACTTGGTTAAGCCAGGTTATGCCTAAACTTTTTCATATAAGTGGTTTCTCATATAAACAGTATTACAATTAGCTTTTTAAATAAGATGAAACTACCGTCCTCTCATGACTTTTTCAAAAAATAAGTACCCATGGATTTTCTTAATCGCGATTTTTTTCGTTATTGTGCCTATGCAAGTTGAAGCAGAAACATTTAATCCACCACAACAGTTACGCGCTAAATATACCGAGCTTAAAGATGAGCTAATTAATAGCCAGTTCAAACGCGAACTTTATATGAACTCAAAGGAATCTCCTGATCATCTAAAAGGGGAGATTTACGCGGTTGTGGACTACCCATTTGCCACGGTGGATAAAGCCCTTAATGATTCCAGCCATTGGTGCGACTTGCTCATATTGCATATCAATATTAAATACTGCTATGCCTCTGTAAACAAAGCAGACACTGTATTAACCGTGGACCTAGGCTCAAAAGAAGAGCAATCGCTAGCTGATACCTACCAAGTTAAATTCAATTTCCAACAGATAGCCTCTGAGAGCGACTATTTTGCGCTAGGGCTGAATGCCAAGGATGGACCGGTTGGCACCTCTGATTACAACATTCTGGTTGAGGCCACACCCATTAGCGATAAAAAGACATTCCTGCATTTTACCTATGCATATTCGTTTGGATTAAAAGGTCGTTTAGCGATGAGTGCTTATTTAGCCACTAAGGGCCGCAGTAAAGTAGGCTTTACCGTCATTGAAAAATCACCTGATGTGAAATATATTCAAGGCGTGCGAGGTGTCATCGAGCGGAATACCATGCGTTATTATTTGGCTATAGACGCTTTTCTAGCGGCAATCAATACGCCCAAGGAGAATCAGGTTGAAAAACGTTTTCAGACTTGGTATGACAGCACCCGCCTTTATTCCAAACAATTGTACGAAGTAGAAAAAGAAGGTTACTTGGCAATGAAGCGTAAAGAATATCAGCGTCAGCAACAACCGCCGGGTTAGCACTATAAAGATTTGGTTTATTTAAACCTAACTAGCATAAATAGGTAAAAAAACGATGCCCTGGGAGCCAATATCCATGCGGTGTTTCAGGCATCTCTTTTGCGCTATTTCCAAAATAGCTAAATAGTTTTTTCTTTACTTTTAGGTTTAGGAAGTTTAGGTTTAGCAGCTGCTTTAGAACTTTCTTTCTGTGATTTCTTTTCCAGCACCGAAATATCGCGATTGACTTCCGCAGCCTGCAAATCTACATCGTTAGGCTTTGCTTTTTCCAAGCCCTGATTATCAGGCGAAGGTTGCTTTAGATTATTTTGAGTTGTAGGCAGTTTGCTCATTTTATTTTATTCAGGCTACCGTAATTCAAGGCATATTGTCGGGTAAATTCGGCACCAAAAAAGAATATCTGCGCGGAATAATAGACCCATAACATCAGCGCCACTATGGAGCCAGCCGCAC
>JACDEP010000135.1:3271-6086 GCA_013816325.1 Methylotenera sp. | reverse complement strand
TCCTCTGTAAAGATGGCCGCTGGAAATGGACATTAAGTCGCGGTATGGTCGTCAGCCATGATGCCGATGGTAAGCCTTTGCGTATGATTGGCACGCATACTGATATCAGTGAAAGAAAAAATGCTGAGGCTCAAGTATTTCGTCTGGCACATTACGATCAGGTCACTAATCTTCCAAATCGCATCCTGTTCCTGGATCGTTTTGAACAGGAAATTAAGAAAACGCGGCGCAATAAGCGCCTAATCACATTGATGTTTCTTGATTTAGATAGGTTCAAGGAGATTAACGATACCCTGGGTCATGCTATTGGTGACCTGCTATTAAACGAAACAGCTGCAGGTTGCTAACATGTGTGAGGGGTGATGACACCGTCGCCCGTATGGGGGGCGATGAGTTCACGGTCATACTGACTAACTTGGAGAACCAGCTTAGTACAGAACGTATAGCCCAAAACATTTTGGATAAATTGAGCGAGCCGTTTCACCTAGGTGCAGAAGTGGTATATATCACAACCAGTATCGGCATTAGTGTTTATCCGATAGATGGCGACGATGTTGATGTGCTACTTAAGAATGCGGACCAAGCCATGTACACGGCAAAAGAGCAGGGTAGGAATCGCTATCATTACTTTACGTCCTCCATGCAGGATGCTGCGCTGATTCGTATGCATTTGAGCAATGACCTGCGCGGAGCAGTCACTGGCAGTCAGTTTAGGCTTTATTACCAACCTATTGTGCAATTGAACACAGGAAATATTTACAAAGCAGAAGCATTGATACGCTGGCAGCATCCGGTGCGTGGGCTTGTCAGTCCGCTTGAATTCATTCCGATAGCAGAAGACACTGGCTTGATCGTTGAAATAGGCGATTGGGTGTTTAAAGAAGCGGTTAGCCAAGTCATCAAATGGCGTCATAACGAACCGAATTTTCAAATCAGCGTTAATCGTTCACCAGTGCAGTTCCGTAGCAATTATAAGCAAAATATGCATTGGATAGACCATATGCTAGCACTCGATCTTCCGGGTAATAGTATTTGCATCGAGATTACTGAAGGTTTGTTGTTAGATGCCAGAGATGCGGTTATTAGCCAGCTAGATAGCTATTCTAAGGCGGGAATTGAACTGTCTATTGATGATTTCGGTACCGGGTACTCATCGTTAGCCTATTTAAGAAAATTCAGTATCGATTACGTAAAAATCGATAAATCGTTTATTTCTAATATCCATAGGGGTTCCAGCGATATGGTGCTGTGCGAGGCGATTATCGTAATGGCACATAAACTGGGGAAGAAAGTAGTGGCTGAAGGTATTGAAACCCAAGAGCAGTTGGACCTGCTTATTGCGGCAGGCTGTGATTTTGGTCAAGGCTATTTATTTTCTAAACCTGTCATTGCAGGAGAATTTGAAAAACTTGTTTGGGGAAATGCCTCAGCTTAGCAGTTATGCCAGCACGATTTAAAGTTTAATTAGAAAGTTAAAGTATAAAAGTCAAATTATGAAAGGTACATTTAGGTAAATTCGCCGAGTAATATTTCGTAATATATTTTAATGACTGCAATGGCTGTACTAAAACTAGCCTTAATTAAATTCAGTAGTTTCATTGTAGATGTCCAAAGTAAGGAGTATTTATGCAAGCCCCAGCTATACCAGAAGATGAAGAAAAACGTTTAGAAAGTCTGTGGGCGCTTAATATATTGGATACTATTCCTGAGGAGCGATACGACCGTTTAACAAGGCTGGCTAAACGTCTCTTCGGCGTGCCTATAGCACTAGTAAGCATTATTGACGCTGATCGCCAATGGTTTAAATCTTCAATAGGTCTGGATGCAAAAGACGAACCCCGTGAAACATCTTTCTGCGGACATACAATTTTAGGCGATGACGTTTTTGAAGTTCAAGATGCATCATTGGACGAGCGTTTTCATGATAATCCTGTCGTGATCAATAGTCCTCACATTAGGTTTTATGCCGGGCAACCATTGAAAGCGCCTAACGGCAGCAAAATTGGTACTTTATGCATCGCTGACCAGCATCCTAGGCATTTGGCAGATGAAGACAAGATACTACTTCGCGATTTGGCGCGCATGGTCGAATCTGAAATTGCAGCGGTACAGCTTGCAACCATGGATGACCTCACCATGTTGTCTAACCGCAGGGGCTTCGAATCTCTGGCTCAGCATGCCTTGCACATTTGTAAGCGTTTGGAAAAACCCGCCACATTACTGCTATTCGATTTGAATGGTTTCAAGCGTGTCAATGATGAACTTGGCCATGCTGGCGGCGATTTGGTATTGCAAAATTTTGCTAGCATGTTAAGTCACGCTTTCCGTAATTCCGATGTAATTGCGCGTTTGGGTGGGGATGAGTTTGTCGTGCTATTGACCAATACTAAACTGGACTTAGCTAAGAAAGTTTTGGCAAGACTAGAGTCCATGGTTGACGACCATAACCTACTTGATAACAGCGCTTATAATATTTCTTACCGCATAGGCATCATTGAATATGATTCTGTGAAGCACATAGCCATTACTGATTTGATTGATGAGGCAGACAAACTGATGTATACCCAGAAGAAAGAATCTAAAAATAAAAATATTTAATAGTAATGTGAAATTATTTACATCCTTAACCTTAATATCCTCCAAGCATTTCAGATATATCCTACAGCGTTGATTTCGTAAATTTATTAAACTTTGTTCAATTCAAATAAAGGAATTGAAATGAAGCCCACTTCTCATAAATCGTTATTGTCGTTACTACTTCTATCACTATTTGTTTTACTTACTGTAACAGCCCAAGCTGCTGGTGGCGTAAAGG
>JACDEP010000135.1:0-3261 GCA_013816325.1 Methylotenera sp. | reverse complement strand
GCCTGACCCCCAGATGCAGGAGGTACTTGACGAACTTGCCAGCTTAAATGGCAAGCCAATAGAAACTCTTTCAGCCAAAGACGCGCGTAAACAGCCTACACCCGCTGATGCTGTAAATAAGCTCCTTAAAAAGAAACAAGGAAAAATGCTTCCGCCCAAACCGGAAAAGGTAGCCGAAGTTGATAACAGAAAAATCGATGGGCCGGGTGGAAAAATTCCTATCAGAATCTATACACCTGCTGGTAAAGGACCTTTCCCAGTAATTGTTTACTATCATGGCGGAGGTTGGGTAATTGCAGACCTTGATACGTATGATGCTACCCCACGCGCCTTAGCGAATTCTGTAGGCGCTATTGTTGTGTCTTCGCATTATCGCCAAGGACCAGAACACAAGTTTCCTGCTGCTCATGAAGATACCTTTGCCGCTTATGAGTGGACGTTAAAGCATGCAAGTGAATTTAATGGTAATCCAAAGCGTATCGCCGTGGTGGGAGAGAGTGCAGGAGGTAATATGGCGGCCGCGGTAAGTGTTCAGGCTCGCAATAAGGGTATACAAATACCTTTACATCAAGTTCTCATATATCCGGTGACTCAATATAATTTTGATACGCCATCTTATAAAGAAAATGCCGATGCGAAACCTTTAAATCGACCGATGATGAAATGGTTTTTCGCTAAATACCTTGATTCCCCGTCTGATGGCCAAAATAACTTAATATCTTTGGTGAATGAAACGAATTTCAAAGATTTACCGCCAACTACAATTATTACTGCGCAACTAGATCCATTACGCTCAGATGGCAGGGCATATGCAGACAAGCTCGAAAAAGCTGGAGTAAAAGTAATGTATAAAAATTTCGATGGCGTTACGCATGAGTTTTTTGGCATGGGTGCCGTGGTAGATACAGCTAAACAAGCACTCAGGTTTGCCTCAGAAAATTTATCATTAGCATTAAAGAACTAGATCGCAGTATTACAACATTAAAAGTAATGGCTGTTAACCTGGGCATCCAAAGTTTCTATGGGTGGCTATCGGTCTATAGCTATTCTTTTTTAGGACTTTCAAATTCGTCCCATGAGGCCTCTGAGACATTGTATTTACCTTGTTCTTTAGACAAGGTTTGAACCTCGTTAAAGTACAAATCTTCTTCTAGGGATTTAACGGCGACTTCTTGTAGACTTTCTTCACTTTGAATTTGCACTGGGAATCGCCAGTAAATTTTATCAATCATGCAACCCGTTTTTTTGTAAGTATGAGATATTAAATTACTTTCCAAAATATTTGAGTAACGGAATCGCTTTAATGGTTGAGATTGAATCATCACTACAAAATGTCTGCTGTCAGGAAGTTTATGCGAAGTTACTTCGACCTCGGCGCCGCTATTAATAAAGTAATCTGAAATAAAATCGGAAATTCGCTTAAGGGCGTTTTCTAAGCTCTTTTTTCTGCGAAAGAGATATAGTACATATGACAGTAAAATCAAGACATCAAATGCGACGATGTATAAAGAAAGGGAATCTAAACTAAGTGTGAATGTAAGCATTAAAACCCCTTATTTTTTTACAGACTCAAGGTTTGAGAGGTAATGCCATCTTATTTGAATATTTTAATATTATCAATTAAATAGATGGGTTTACTAAAGGAATAAACACTAATTTACAGTTGAGTTTTTAAATTACTTATATGCAATAGGCTCGCTAGTGCGGAAGTATTATTGATTTATTGATTTATTGATTTATTAATTTATTGATTTATGGTTTAGTACTACCACAGCTTGTGTTAGCCCATTTCCCGATAATGTCAGCTGTTTCACTAACAGGGGTGCCTTGTACAGTGCCATTAAATACTGTGCGCGCTGTAAAACTTTCCTTACTAGTTAGTGTTCCATCAGCAGCGCCATTGCCTTTAACTTGCAGGTTATCGCATACAAAATCCGCATGGTAGTTACTTCCGTTTTGCGTAATTTTTTTCACAACACAACCCGCTGGCGCTTGTAAAGCATCAGGCATGACCTCTTGATTAGCCATTTCCGGGGTAATACAAGTATTAGATTTAGCAGCCCCATTTTGAATAATAGGCATATCAAAACCGTACTCTTTGGCTAAAGCATCCAGATTTTTCATCTGATCCGGCGGAATCTTAGAGGCGAAATTTAATAGGTCAGAAGTAGTCGTAATCTCCCATAATCCTGGTCTTATTGAACTTTCCGCTGCAATGGTAGAGTTTACTAATGATAGAAGTGTAATAAAGAACAGAAACTGCACATTGAATTACCTTTACAAAATGACATACAACTTTAAGAAACCCAAATTACTGGTAAGTTCTTAGGTTGGTAAATTAGAAGCATTTTAAAATAAGATAAAAATACAGGAAGTTAAATAGGGAAAGTTGGTTGGTATATATTCAAAAATACTTCCCTTTTAGACTCATAGTAAATATTAATGTATACACCAACCAATATTGCCAGTATTTAAAGAATGCTAACTCACAGCCTTAGTGTTGTTTAACGTCTGTACCGCCGTTTTCAGGTGTTTCAGAGAAACGGTTACTCTTCTCTATGTTAGTAGCTTTTGAACCTTTAGATTTCATTTTATGAGATTTCTGTTTATTAGTCTGTTTATCAGTAGTGTTAGCTGTTGCACCATTCTCATCAGGTTGAGGCTCAAGGTAGTTACCATTTGCAGTTGAATCAGGTACTTGGTTTTTCTGCATTTGAGCTGGTGGTACTACGTCATTATTATCTACTGCAGCAGCCATAACCTGGCTAAACGGCATAGCAATTAAGACAGCAGCAATTAAAGCGTAAAGTTTTTTCATGTTAATTCTCCAAAACAATTGTTATTGCCCAACAAATTGTTGAGTTAAGATAATATTAATCAACCATGAGAAAGATTAATGTCGGCATATCAATGATTATTCTGTAGGAGAGAGTTGATGTGTTTGGCTTTTTGATAGCCAATGTTATATAAATTGACATTTCAACACTTTTGATTGAATGGCAAATCTTGCCCACCAGTCGTGAGATTTCGCTAATGTTGTCAAGAATGTCACGTTGCAATATGAATGACTGATTTAGTATTTAAAACTAAATATTGGCCATTTAGATGACTATCATAATTGCTGTAGTTTCATTTTATTAATAACACCAACAAAATCCATTCATGAAAAAAATCAATACTCAGGTTTCAGAAAGTGATCAATATCTTCGAACATTACTGGATAACTTTCCATTTATGGTTTGGCTAAAAGATGTCGATAGT
>JACDEP010000015.1:18097-21625 GCA_013816325.1 Methylotenera sp. | reverse complement strand
CCTGTGGTGTTAGTAGGTAAGGGCATTACGTTTGACACCGGCGGTATTTCATTGAAACCAGGTAGCGAAATGGACGAGATGAAATACGATATGTGCGGTGCTGCCAGTGTATTAGGTACATTTAAAACCATAGCAGAGATGGCCTTGCCGCTTAACGTTATAGGCATTATCCCCACTTGCGAAAATATGCCGGATGGCCGTGCAACCAGGCCAGGGGATGTACTAACCAGCATGTCTGGTTTGACGATTGAAGTGCTAAATACCGATGCGGAAGGCCGTTTGATACTATGTGATGCGCTGACATATGCTGAGCGTTTTGAGCCCGCTGCAGTCATAGATGTTGCCACTCTGACCGGTGCTTGCGTTATTGCGCTAGGCCACCATGCTAGTGGCTTATTTAGTAATAATGATAATCTTGCGAAAGAGCTATTACAGGCTGGTGAAACCTCGCTAGACCGCGCATGGCATATGCCGATGTGGGACGATTATCAGCCGCAGCTAGACAGCAATTTTGCTGACATGGCAAATATCGGCGGCCGTGCAGCCGGTAGTATTACCGCTGCTTGTTTCTTATCCAGATTCGCAAAAAAATACGACTGGGCGCATTTGGATATCGCTGGCACTGCGTGGAAATCAGGCAAGGAAAAAGGCGGAACGGGTCGTCCCGTACCTTTGTTAACGCAATTTTTGGTTAACTGCGCAAACAAGGCTAAATGATCGCAACATGACAAGGGTGGAATTTTTTTTCAATGTGCCGGATAAGCTCGCTAAAGCAGCGGAGTTATGCGAGAAAGCGGTGGCTAAAGGTAGGCATCTCACAATTTTTACCGCAGATGAAGCCATGAGCGAATCCATGCAGCAACAGTTATGGCGGCATTCCGAACAGAGTTTCCTACCCAGTAGCACTCCGCATGAGACGGAAAGTGAATTCGTTGCCATTATTTTAGATTCAACCGGCGAAAAATTATTGCAGGATGACGTGTTGATCAATTTGCAGACCCAATACCCACCGTTTTTCAGTCGTTTCAGGTATCTTGTAGAGATGGTCGGTACTGAAGAAGTCGATAAAGTGGCAGCCAGAGCACGATTCCGATTTTATAAGGATCGTGGCTATGAGATTAAATCAACAGATGTCGCAGCTTAACTTGTTTAATATTTTTTGTTGAACATGCCGTTATTCATAAAGTTAGAAAGGGGTTGGTAATGCAGGAAGAAGATATTCCGGTATTAACGGAAGTCCGTACATCGGGAAACCTTGTTGCTAAACCCCTTGTTACAAGCGAGCTCATTGCGGAGATCGTCAATCAAATTAAGCCGCAGTTAAGGGTTCAACTTGAAGATGAGATGGAAGAGTCCATCATCAAAAAGCTTAAAAAAAGCCTGCGAGATGAGATTTTGGCTGAACTGCTCAATGAAACCTCTAATGTTCAAAAAGCAAACCAGGCCTATCTCTTGGATACGCTGAACCAAAAACTAGAAGAACGATTCGCGAGTACATCCCAGCAGCTTCATACCGACATTCAATCTAATCTGAAAGAACATCTCACGCGCGAACTAGATGATGGCCACCAGATCAGCCATGCAGCGTTGATGGACGCGGTCAGCCAAAAAGTCACCGAGCGGGTGGAAGCCATGCAGCAAGTATCCGCAGAACATATCCAACACTTACTAGCACATGAGGTAAATAACGCACAGCAACTTCTGATAAATAAAACGAAGGCTGACCTAGCTACAGAATTGCCCAAGATGTTGCACATGAATGCTGAAATCATTAAAGCAGATTTGGTTAACCAGCTTCAGCAAGTCCAGGTGCAAAGTGTGGCTGAAGTGCAAGCTAAGCTCATTCTTGCTTTGCCGGTGATGCAAGACTCCTTGACTAGCCAGCTGCAAAGTACTTTGGCAACTTTAGAAGCCACGACGATAGAAAAAGCAACCGATGCACTAAAAACCAAAATGTCAGAGTTTCATGATGAAATCCTATTGGCGCATCGCGCTAATCTAACCGATGAACTATCGACCATTTATCAAACCATGACTCAGCACTCCCAAGAAGAGCTAAATGTGTTTTTAGATGCTTTGCAGGTTCAATCGCAACATCAACTTGAGCAAAAGCTCGGAGATACCTTTCCAGCTTTGTACCAGGGCTTAGCCGATG
This sequence comes from Methylotenera sp., assembly GCA_013816325.1. Lineage (GTDB taxonomy): Bacteria > Pseudomonadota > Gammaproteobacteria > Burkholderiales > Methylophilaceae > Methylotenera. The sequence goes on along the minus strand of JACDEP010000015.1, from coordinate 19,470 downwards.
AGTTGGGGGGCAGACTCAACCGAGATTTTATTGATTTGGCGGAAAGTGCTATCGCGGATTTCAGGCAGGCTTTAAATGTAGAGTTGCCGAAAGTGGCAGATACCATGCAAAGTAAAATCAATGAAATATTGGATGTGGAAGTCCCACGTATCGAGCAGAAAATCAGCGAGTCTACGAGGGAGGAAATGGTGAAACTTGTGGAGTCAGTACGGCTGATATTTCCAAAATAAGTTTTGCGATAAGAATCAAAGGTCGCTGATTAATACTTTATAAGCTTCCGCACTTAATAGCTTTTGCTGCAAATCTTCGCTGGACTTGAATTTAAAAATCCAGGCCTCATAAGGCTTGTCATTAATGAGCTCCGGGTTGTTGAGCAAGTTATCATTGATATCTACCACTTTGCCATCTACCAATGCATGCAGATCCGAACCTGTTTTAACTGACTCAACAAGTCCGCAAGGTTGACCGCCAACTAATAAACTAGCCATTTTTGGAGGCTCAATAAATACCACATCGCCAAGTAGATCTTGAGCATAATCAGTGATACCGGCTTCCCAAACTCCGTCGCCAACAGATTTGGCCCATAAATGTTCAGTGCTGTAAAATAAATATTCAGGAATGCGCATATGGCTTACTAGTGTAGGAAGGATTTTAATTCTCTCATAACTGTCCAATGAATGAGAAGAAATGATAGAGAAAATTAATACTAAAAAAAGTGAAGTTTATTGATGACAAAGCTAAAGTTTTTATATAGTATTCCTATGTAACTGCATGAGATACAACACAAATGGCCTTAACGATGCGTAAATTCTTAATATTTTATATTGCACTCATGATAAGCGCATCGCCGGCTGTTACGCAGGCTGCTGGCAAAAAATCTCCCTATAAACTCAGTACAGGTAGTAAATACACACTGGTAAATAAAACTAATAATCGCAGGATCCACAACCACATACGTTTGCAGAGAACCAATGTCAATTACGATATTTATGATGGCAGTGGTCCACTTCGATTAGCTTCAGCCAAAGCGCTGGTCATTAACCAGCTGACTGGCGAAACGATCTTCGCAAAAAATACTGCTCAAGCTACACCGATTGCGTCTGTGACCAAGCTGATGACCGCTATGGTGATGCTGGACGCGCATCTGCCTATGGATGATTTGCTATATATCGACGATCAAGACGTTGATTACCTTAAAAACACACATTCACGTTTAAGCGTAGGTACATCCCTGACCCGTGGCGAATTCTTGCAATTAGCACTTATGTCTTCAGAGAACCGGGCCGCTGCTGCATTAGGCCGTAACTATCCGGGTGGTATCAGTGCATTTGTCCACGCTATGAATTACAAGGCTCAAGCCTTAGGCATGACTT
>JACDEP010000015.1:0-18087 GCA_013816325.1 Methylotenera sp. | reverse complement strand
TGTCTACTGCGGAAGACTTGGCTAAAATGGTGAATGCTGCTTATCGCTATCCTGAGATACGGCAAGTTACTACGACTGCTTCACAAGATATTACGTTTTTCGGAAGAAATAGGCCTACAAGTTTCGTGAATACTAATTCACTGGTACGGGGCAGCGATTGGGTGATTGGCTTATCCAAGACAGGTTTTATTAACGAGGCGGGACGCTGTTTAGTGATGCAAGCCGAAATATCAGGCCAACCTATGATCATTGTATTGCTTGACTCCGTGGGCAAACAAACTCGTATTGGTGATGCCAACCGTATTCGTAAATGGATAGAGCATAATGATGCTAAATCATTAGGCGAAAATGTCAGTGGTTAAATACATTAAACATTAAACATTAATTAAACAAAAAAGCGGCTATAAGCCGCTTTTTTTATTGATAACGCTTTTACCCATCTGTTGCCCCAAAGCAATGAGTATGTGATTTTTGTTGACAAAGAGGCTATACCTATTTAATTTAACATCATGAAATCCATTTTAAATCAACGCCATCAAGCTCGTTTAGCTCAATCTAATATAGAGCTTCATCGCCTAGAAGCTCATGCTGTAGTTGCTAATATGTTGAGGGATGCGAATGCCAGCAAAGACCTAATCAACAAAGCAAAAGCGCAGATAGCAAAGTGGCGTGATAATCAGTTGTGTAGCTACGACTTTATTCAAGAATGGGAAGTGTTGTTAGAGAACCCCATAAAAGCTGCTGAAATATTAGAAGACATGACTCCTGCTTCCATACGCCTACGCCAGAACTCTCCCTTTGCTGTATATTTAAAAGTCTAAATTATTTACTAGTAAGGCATATATTCATATCTACCTTAGATTGTAGAGGTACTTTAAAAATGCAATAAGCTAACTAATTAATGGGCTTTTTTGTTTTACTCACTTAACAGGGGTAGGCCTTTTCTTTTATTAACTAAATTAATTTTCTTTATAAATAACTTAACGAACTGCTCTCTACCTTCTAGGTAATCACAGTAATAAGATAAATACTGTTTGAATCTTGCTAAGTCAGCATTCACCCATTTTTTACAATGGTCAATTTTAACTACCTTTTCATTTTTAACATTGTTAACTGTTAATCTTTTAATACCTGCCAGTTTCATTTGATCTAAAAACCAAGTCTTTTCATTAAACTTCTGAAAGAATAGGCTGTCGTTTTCGAGCTCTAATATAAAACATATAATGCGACGCTCTATTGCTAAGTTTTCTGTGTCTGGAAGCACTAAGTAAGTCGACTTGTCTTTTATGCCATTTGTCACTTCTACTCCAACATCAGCGTCAAAAATAACAAATGAATATTGCAATAAAAGAGAGAAGTTTTTGCACAAATTAGACAATGAAGTATATGACGTACCATTATTTGCTGAATCTTGGTTTAAATTACTGTGAAATGATACTAGCTTTAGAATCTCTCTTTTTTTAACTAATTTTTTGATATAGCTTATAGCCAGATCATCTTCACAAAAGATATCGATTTTTTGTGACTCCAAAACACTCACTGGCGTTTCTAAAGTTAATTCTTTATATGCGAGTTGATATTCAGGGTTTTGTAAAATTTGGTAATTCTTATCATTACCAGCAGAAGCGCAGCTTACAAAGTTTAAAATTATTCGTTTAGCATCTAAATTGCTTTTATGTTTGAAATAAAGGTTCTGAATAAGATGAAGGGAGCGAGTCGTAATAACAACCTGAACTTTATATTGATCAGCCCATCTGTATAAGTAATCAAATAATCTTAATTGCGCAACCGGATGTAGGCTACTTTCAAATTCATCAATGCAAAATACCCCATTACCTTGCTCTTGCCCCTTGGTAAAAGCTCTTTGAAAACCAACTAACCTATTGAAAATGGCACCTAAATTATCTTCTCCTGATGAAATTGCCTCGTAATCATATTTTGCACTTTTCCCTGTAGGGGCAAAGGTAGTTTTAAGCCCTTTCTCATGGATAGGTGCAAAGAAGCTATATTCTGTACTAGGTAATACAGTTTCATAAAAATCAATTTGCTGCTCACGCTCCCCAGCACTAAGTTTCAATGATTCATCTAAATCTGGAGCAGCCATAGTGTCGACTAATGGCAAAAGCCTTTTCAAGTTTAGAAAAGAGGTATTGTAAGTAAAGTTACCATCACCTTTTTCTGATCCAGACACTACAATTCGGTGCCTATTGGTTTTATTCGCAATGTAATAAATTTTTACTTCTTCAGAGAGAAAAGTATCATTATCAACTAACTGAATTACAAATTTATAAGAGTAGGATTTGTCATCATACTTTTCAGAGAGCCTAAAAACTTCTTTCAATGTTGTTTTGAGTTCACCCCCGAAAGCATCTTTTGAGATACTTGAAAATGGATGAGCGATTAGTCCCATTAGGGAAGTTTTCATTGTGCCATTGCGGCCAACTAATACAGTAATTTGGGTACCTAACTCTACAGTTCTATTCTTAAAAGACCTGAAATTTTCGATTTCAATGGCTTTGATGGACTCGATAGGAATTAACTTATTATCACTAAAGCCTAATTCTTTTTTTGATTTAGCAATAAAATCAGTCGCCACAATATTCCCCCTAAATTTCTATATCTACATTTAATTAAAGTACTCGTTTATTGATGATGATAATTTTCTTGAAAATTATTCCCTAACAATAGGGATCAATTTCTCCATTTTCTTCGATATACCATACCAACTCTTGGGCATAGCCTAACTGTGCTAATGACTCTAGAATAGGTAAGGCGTCAGGATCTTCATGCATTGCTAGAATTAATGCCGAGCAATCTTGTGCTAGGCTATTTGATACTTCTTTTTTTATAATTTCTTTCAAAACTACAGCGAAATTGGGTAAGGAAGATATTATTTCTTCAACACATTGCCACCATGATCCTCGATGTATCCCACTATCAACGAAATCAAAGAGTTTAACAATCTCATTATAGCCAAACTTGGCTATTAGACTGCCACAAGGAGAATTGGGGGTGCTGGCCATGCAACAAATCAGACTTGATGGAATATTCGAACTGGGACCCTCTATAAAAAACTTATTAACTCAGTCCATACTCCATCAACATCATAATAATAGCAAATTAATACATTAAGCCCCATTTCAAACTCATCGCTTATGGAGGAGTGAAACAGGGTAAATGCTTCTTGCAGAGATAGGTTCGGAACCCGGCCCATCAAAATAGGGGTAAATAATTGTTTAAAAGTTAAACTGTTGAGCTGATTCGTTTTATTAATTTGGAACCGGATTATGGTTGAATCACGGTGAGATTTTAAATAACTTGTAATGTCTACCCAGTATGCACACACTTAGCATTGGTACAAAAACTATACCAAATACAGGTAAGGGATGCTTTAGCCAATACTCTCTGTGACTATCAGTTGGTATAAAGCATTCATCTGACGATGATACGTAATAGGAGTTACCAGATTTAATTTGCAAGGCTATCTTTTTATTTAAGGATTCCTCACCATTTACAAACTCAATTAATGCATCAATTCCAAAATCATTTTCTTGCTCTATTTTATGAAATAGCGATCCTGCAGTTTCAACGGTAGATCTTACAAAGTTGATACCTTCTTTTGCTGTGATGTTAGTTTGCTTATAAATAGCCATAAGAAACCAATAAACTCAAATACCGTAAATTATTAATGGCACACTTCAGTTCAATCGCATTAATTCTAGTAATACATTCTGAGTACTCAAAGGAAAATATTTTCAATGTTTGGATGATGAAGAATAGGTTGAGTAAACTTAAGCCAACTTTAAACTGGAAGGATTTTTAATGTCAGGCACAATTAGATCTTTATTAAAAAACATCACCTCTGCACCGGTATATCTCTTCTGAGCGCTGTAGTTAATTCCATATTCAATAGCGGTACATCCTATATACATCTCCATAATTTCAGGAGCATGGTCATAAGAAACTATCCAAGGATGTGTAATTTTAGTTTTTACAAGATCAGCAATATTTTTATGATCGTCATGAGCATAATGATTTTGATAGAGACCTTTCCCTTTAACATAATAAGGAGGATCAAGGTAAATTAATGTCTTCAAAGGTAATGTCGGTATTACATCATCGATCAGAACAGCTGAATCAAGGTTATAAACTATTACCTGATCACGCATGAGTGCAATTTTTTCAATACGGGTAATTAAATCATCTCTGTTAAACCTCGCATCAATTTTCCAATTACCATTTTGTTCTTTTCCTCCGATAACTCCTGCTAAAAGTATGCCAGAACGGTTTGTGCGGTTTAAAAAAAACGTTGAGAATCCAAGATCAAGTATCGAAAATTGAGAGGGGTTTGAATGTACTAGCTTTTGTTTTTTCCATTCCTCTACCGATATATTGACATCGGCGATTCTTTGACAAAGCTCGTCAGGATGATTAATAACAGAATACCAAAATGCATATACAGCAGAATTTAAGTCATTTAAATGAATTTTTGATACGTATCCATCCATTAACAAATTCAATGCTATTCCCGACCCACCCGCATAAGGCTCAAGATATTCACCGCCCAATAAATCATTTTGAACAAATACCAATTTTATAAAATCAGTTAACTTTCCTTTACCTCCGGGATAGCGCAATGGGGTGCCAAATTTCATTATTAACTCCTAAATTTATAGTGGCATATTAGTTATTCTAAGTCTTCTGGCCAGCTTTATTTAATTATCCCCAACATGCTCTAATATAAGAACCAAACTCGTACCAAAACATGTTCAAAGTTTGGAAGGTGAAACTCTCGAAGACCTTTTTCAAAAGCTTTTTAAAAACGGGCTATCTCGTTGGTGGCGTGAGTATCATCAAGGCCATCATCGGGGTATGGAGTTGTTGAGGGCTTAAGTATTTTAGGGCGCCACAAGGTGCTTAACTCAGTCCAATTTGATAGTTTCCAATGTTTATCAGATGTGTTTTTGGTCTGTGGCACCTCAATAACTTTGCCTTGTACTCTTAATCGTCTTAAGCGTTTACCCACTGATTCACGAATAATAATTTTTTCTTCGGATGATACTGGGTAATCTAAATGACTAATGATAAATGCAGTTATTTCGGATGACTTGCGATACAACCCAGCACTATGTTTTAAACAAGCAAATATCAGCCGTGTCATTTCGCCGAATTTATAATGTCTCACTGAGGTATGTGAATTTACTGGGCGCAATGACTTCTGGATCAATTGGTATATCGTGAATTCGTAACGTGCCATCAACAAATTGTAAATCTTTTATAAGTTGATTTAAATGCAGCTTATTACAGTGCAGGTTTGTCGCGCTGTTTTCTACAGCTCGCCTAGTATCCCAAATTAGTTGTTGGTGAGACCCTTCATGTGCTGAGACCTGTTGTTCCAGTCTTTTAATTTCCGAAGTCAAACGTATGTGTTTCGTAATAAGCCATTTTAATGAGGAGGGAATTCTGACAGTCATGAGGTGGCAGATTATCACTCAGGGCTGTCAGGGTTAATGGCAACAGATGGGTAAAAGCGTTGATAACAATATATTTTGATTAAGTACTAGTCTTTTTGACTGCTGCTTTTTTAGTAGCTACTTTCTTAGACATAGACTTTTTGGCAGCGATTATTTTAGCAGCAGTTCTTTTAGCTGGTACTTTCTTGGCCGGCGTTTTCTTCACTGTTTCTGCCTTCGTTGCAGATTTCTTTGCCGCTGTCTTTTTGGCTGGTACTTCTTTTGCGGCCTTGGCTGTAATCAACTCTAGTGCTTCATCTACCGTCAAGGCTTCTGGCTCTACGCTTTTCGGCAGTGTGGCACGAATTTTTCCATGTTGCACATAAGGTCCATAGCGGCCAGCGTAGATTTCAATTTGGCCATCTTCTGTAGGATGCGGTCCTAAAGAAGCTATAGGAGCTGGTCCAGTATTGGCTTGAGCGAGTAAAGCTACTGCGCCATCTAGATTAATATCAAACACGCTCTCACTTTTGGGAATGGATTTGAATTTACTGTCGTGATTAACATAAGGGCCAAAACGGCCGATGTTCGCTACAATCTTTTTATTGCTTACCGGATGCAAACCTAAATCACGTGGCAGGGAAAGCAGCATATTAGCAACTTCTAGGTCCAGCGTAGCTAACGATATCTCTTTAGGAACGCTCACACGTTTTGGTTTTTTCTTTTCGCCTTCAATGGGTAACCCAAGTTGCAAATAAGGACCATAAGGACCATTCATGAGCAGAATTTCTTTACCGCTTTCTAAATCCGTACCAATAAGCGTAGGTTCTGCTGCAGTATTAGCAGTGCCATTTATGCTACGCTTGTAATCACATTTTGGAACGTTGTTGTATCCCGTACAGCCAATAAAAGTGCCAAAGCGGCTTAATTGTTTTTGTAGAGGCATACCGCATTTAGGGCAAGCTTCATCAATCAGCTCATTGCCCGGGCGGTCAACATCTGCCTTGCTTAATAATTGTCGATTGAATCCTTGCCAGAATTCATCCATTAACGGAATCCACTCGCGGTCGCCGTCGGCAACGCTATCCAGTGCATTTTCTAAGTTGGCAGTAAAGTCATAATCCACATACTGGGTGAAATGTTCGGTGAGGAATTTATTAACCACGCGGCCGACATCGGTCGGTGTGAAGCGCTTTTTATCCAATACTACATATTCACGGTCTTGCAAGGTACTAATAATACTAGCGTAAGTAGAAGGGCGGCCTATACCGTACTCTTCCAATATCTTTACCAAACTGGCTTCGCCGTATCTAGGCGGCGGTTCAGTGAAGTGCTGCTCACCGTAGATTTTTTCGACTGTGAGTACTTCGCCGGTCTCAAGCTGTGGCAGCTTGCTTTCGTCTTCTTCATCATCTCCTTCTTTTACATCATCGCGGCCTTCCATATATACGGCAATAAAACCAGGAAATACTAAGGTTTGGCCAGTCGCACGGAATAAATTCGCATCGCTACCTACGCTTAAATCTACACTGACCGCATCGAACTTGGCTGGCGACATCTGGCATGCTAAAGCACGTTTCCAGATCATTTCATACAGCTTGAACTGCTCGTCCGTTAAGTATTGACGAACTTTAGTAGGCGTACGACTAATATCTGTTGGACGAATCGCCTCATGCGCTTCCTGTGCACTTTTTGACTTTGTTTTATACATGATCGGCGATTTTGGCAGGTAATCCGCATCAAAATTCTTTTTCACATAATCACGGATCTGCATTACCGCTTCAGTAGCAATACTAAATGAGTCGGTACGCATATAAGTAATCAAGCCGACTGTGTTTGTTCCACTGGCACCGCTACCTACATCTACACCCTCATAAAGTTGCTGGGCAATACGCATAGCACGTGAAGTGGTGAAGCCTAATTTACGAACCGCTTCTTGTTGCAGGGTTGAAGTGGTGAAAGGCGCAGCGGGGCTGCGGCTACGCTGTTTCTTTTCTACGCGGGAAACCGTTGTTTTACCGGCGCTTGCCAGTAACAGCTTACCTACGATATCAGCTTGCTGGTCATGATTGATAACAGTGAATTGCTCGACTTTTTGATTGTTAAGCTGAATCAACTTTGCCGTAAAGCCATGGCTATGTTTCAAGGCATCCAAGTGCACAGACCAATACTCTTGCGAATTGAATGCTTCAATCTCTAATTCACGTTCAACAATCAAACGTAAGGCCGGGCTTTGCACACGGCCAGCAGAGAGGCCGCGACGAATCTTTTTCCAGAGTAGCGGTGATAAATTAAAGCCCACCAAGTAATCCAGAGCGCGCCGTGCTTGCTGTGCATTGACCATATCCATAGAAATATCACGCGGTTCAGCGATTGCGTGTTCTACCGCACTTTTGGTAATTTCGTGAAACACCACGCGCTTCATGACCTTATTCTTAAGTAAATTCTTAGACTTCAGGATTTCAGCAATATGCCAGGAGATCGCTTCGCCCTCACGGTCCGGGTCGGTCGCTAGATATATGCTATCGGCATTCTTTACAGCTTTAGCAATCGCATCTACGTGTTTGCTATTGCGCTCGATAATGCCATATTTCATTGCGAAATTATCATTCGGATCAACCGCACCGTTTTTAGGGATCAGATCACGTACATGTCCGTAAGAAGCCAATACCTCGAAATCATTACCGAGGTATTTTTTCAGTGTTTTTGCTTTGGATGGAGATTCAACAATTAAGAGTTTGGACATGAATGCCTAAATTAAAGGGCTGGTTAGAATATGATTTAAATAATAACAAGGTATTCTGTAACTAGCCAATAGGCTATTCACAAAGAGCGCTAATTTACTACATTTATGTTTATATTGAGTAATTACTTCGTATTAACGTGATTATTTCGAGAAAATTCAATACGGGTCCCATCTGAACTGGCTAAACTGAGCGCTGCCCTTTCATTGGCGATATCGCCAAATAGCGGGTCTTCATCCCCAACCTTAGCTTGGCTTAAGCTTTTAAAGTCATACAAATTAAAATCTCCCAGGTGCGAAGGTTCAACATTGGTAATAGCACGGAAGATATTATTGATACGTCCAGGCTGCTCCTGCTCCCAAGCATTGAGCATATCTTTTACCTTTTGGCGTTGCAGGTTTTCCTGCGAGCCGCATAAATCACAGGGGATAATTGGGAACTCCATCTGGCGTGCATAGCTGGCAATATCTTTTTCACTGCAATAGGCTAGCGGGCGAATCACGATATTCTGTTTATCATTAGTTGCCAATTTTGGCGGCATAGCCTTCATCTTGGCGCCAAAGAACATGTTCAAGAACAGCGTTTCCACAATGTCATCACGATGGTGCCCAAGTGCTATTTTGTTAGCGCCCAGCTCTTTCGCGGTGGTATAAATAACCCCACGGCGTAAGCGTGAGCATAGTGAACAAGTGGTTTTGCCCTCAGGGATTTTTTCCTTGACGATTGAATAAGTATCCGCTTCGACGATACGGTAATCAATACCGAGCTTTTCAAAGTAGGCCGGTAAAATATCCGCTGGGAAGCTTGGCTGTTTCTGATCCAAGTTCATCGCAATAAGCTTGAAGTTAATGGGTGCGCGTTCTTGCAAGGCTAGCAGTATCATCAGCATGGCGTGCGAGTCTTTACCGCCGCTCATACATACCAGCACGGTATCGCCTTCTTCAATCATGTTGTAGTCCCCAATGGCTTTGCCAGTGGCGCTAATCAAGCTATTGCGCAACTTGATGAAGTTGTTGGAGTGGCTATCGGGTAAGTGTTTAATCATAGGTTGAGTGATCTACCGCCATCTACTGCAAGTACATGGCCTGTAATAAAAGGGGCATCGGTAATTAAAAATTTCACGGCTTTCGCAACGTCTTCAGCTTCGCCAACTCGCTTGAGTAATGTCTGGCTGATGACGCGCTGGCGATAAACCTCGTCAAACTGCGGGTTGCTTTCTGGCCATTGGACGGGGCCTGGCGCCACAGCATTGACGCGCACTTCAGGGCTTAGTTCATGGGCTAGCGACTTCGTGAGCGTGACTAGGCCGGCCTTAGCCACGCTATAAACAATATAGCCTTTTTTGGGGCGTTCCACGTGCATATCGGTAATGTTCACAATACAGCCATGGTGTTTGCGTAGCTCAGGTGCAGCTGCTTGTGACAAAAATAAAGGGGCTTTCAAGTTGCTGCCCATCAAATCGTGCCATTTGCTCTCATCAATATCACCGACCTCACTTGCATAATAAGTGGAGGCATTATTGATCAATACGTCAAGGCGTCCAAAGTGGGTAACCGTTTCGGTGACCAGTTTAGGTAAACCAGAAATGTTTAAAAGGTCACCCTGAATGATCGCCACAGAATTCGCCCGTTTCAAATTAAGCTCGGCTTGTAGCGCCCGCGCTTCTATCAAAGAACTTTTGTAATGAATCATGAGGCTAAAACCCTGCGCATGCAAACTACGGCAAATCGCAGCGCCAACACGCTTCGCACCACCAGTAATCAGCACAACTTTATGTGTAGAATCCACGCGTTATCCAATCTTAAATTTTGGCGCCTTAATTACCTTTTTACACAGATAGCGCGAGTAAAAAATACAGCGCTGGCATAGTGAACTATGTAAGCGATAATTTTTTGTGCGTACCGCACTATTGCAAAGAAATTTGAATTTTAGGATGCCCTCTAGCCATTATAATCTAACTCTATGACTCCATTGCCTATACCGTCGCTTCACGCCCAAAAACATAGCCAGCAATTGTTTGAATTGATTCAACAAAAAATTACCAATACTGGTGGCTGGATTAGTTTTGCAGGATTCATGCAAATGGCTTTATATACGCCAGGTTTAGGCTATTACGCTGCGGGCAATCAAAAATTTGGCGCAGGAGGGGATTTTGTCACGGCGCCGGAAATTTCATCTCTGTTCGGCCAAACGCTTGCAAACCAACTTGCCGAAATATTGCAAATCACCAAGGGTAATATTCTAGAGCTAGGCGCAGGCACGGGAAAGCTTGCTGCTGATGTATTGCTTTCTCTAGCGCAATTAGATTGCCTGCCTGGTCAATATTACATACTAGAAGTAAGTGACTACTTGCGTCAGGTACAGCTTGAATATTTAACCAAGCACTTGCCAGCCCCTTCAATGCAGTGCATAGAATGGCTTAATGAATTGCCCATGGAGTTTAATGGTGTAGTGATTGGTAACGAAGTATTGGACGCTATTCCTGCGCATCTGATTCATACCAATAATCAACAGATATATGAACGTGGTATCACTGTAACGGAGCAAGGTCTGGCTTGGATGGACAAGCCGCTTACCGAGCCAAATTTACTCGTAGCTGCGATTAAACTTAGTTTACCCGATGGATATGTAACCGAATTATGCCCGGCTGCAAATGGCTTAATCAGTAGCCTTGCCAATATGATTAAGTCAGGCGTCATTTTGATGATTGACTACGGGTTTGTAGCGCGGGAGTATTACCACCCGCAACGTAATCAGGGTACGCTCATGTGTCATTATCAGCAGCTTGCGCACGCTGATCCGCTAATTTATGTGGGCTTGCAAGATATCACCGCACATGTTGATTTCACCGCCATAGCTGAGTCGGGCTTAGATGGTAGGCTGCAATTAGCCGGTTTTTGCACTCAAGCGCAGTTTTTAATGAACTGCGGTATTCTGGATGCGATGTCACAGGTATCACCGCTGGATATGGCGCGTTATGCACCACTTGCTGCAGCGGCGCAAAAGTTATTATCACCGGCAGAGATGGGTGACCTATTCAAAGTGATTGCATTCACCAAAAATATAGAAGAACCATTACTAGGTTTTTGTGTGGGTGATAAATCCCATACGCTCTAATAAGGCGCTCAAGTATAATGCCCAACATGACAGAAATAGACGATAAAGAAAGTTACTCAGATGATTTAACGCAGCGCCGCATCCGTAGTTTTGTGCTGCGTCAAGGCCGCCTAACCAAAGGGCAGGAACGAGCCCTAGAAACAGGCCTGCCGAAATTCGGTATTCCTTATAGCCCAGCATTAATCAATCTAAACGAGAAATTTAACCGCATAGAAAGCAAAAAAGTACTGGAAATCGGCTTTGGTATGGGCGAAACCACTGCCAAAATCGCCCAAACTTTACCGGAGTATGATTTTTTGGCAGTAGAAGTGCATACACCTGGCGTTGGCGGATTGCTTAAGCTTATTGAAGAGCAAGCGCTAACTAACATCAGGATTATCCAGCACGATGTAGTAGATGTGTTACAGAACATGTTGCCTGATGCAAGTTTGGACGGTGTGCATATTTTCTTCCCTGATCCATGGCACAAAAAACGCCATCATAAACGTAGGTTGATACAAGCTGAGTTTGTCAACCTGCTATGCAGCAAACTAAAAACTGGTGGATACCTTCACGTAGCTACCGATTGGCAAGAGTATGCGGAATGGGTGCTGGAAGTATTGAGCGCGGAACCGCTGCTTCAAAACACCGCCAAAGATTATGCCGAGAAACCTATCTATAGACCACTCACCAAATTTGAAAACCGGGGTATCAAGTTAGGCCATGGGGTATGGGATATGGTGTTTGAGCGGCAATAAAGCAACACTGCTGTTACTGGCACAATGCATGTTATCCATATCCGTCTTAAGACCTGACCCTGAGCACTGCAATGGCGATGACGCTATTAATTTGCTGGCAAAATGCGTAGCGGTTTTGAATCAAGGGATTATGCATCAATCTCGGCAAACGAATTAGAGCAGTAACGATACGACAAAAACCGAGATTAGCTACTTTAAATAGACCTAAAAGTCATGCTCTGTGAGGCAATACTAGAGCGGCTCCCAGGGCACTGCTAAACGAAGGTGGCTAGCTGGATTTGGCTAAATGGCATACCCATATTTTTTGCTTTATTATTTGAAATCCTCTGTAGTCTGAGTTAAATTTCTGGATCTTCAGCGAAAAGCCATTTGCCGATTATCTTTTCTGCTTCTTCAACGCCTTGTTTTTTCAGGCTGGAGAAAAGCTGAATAGTGCACTCGCTGTTGTAATGGTTGCCCCAGGTTTCAATCAATTCTTTGCGTACTCTATTAAGGGTCAAGCTAGCTTCGCCGCGTGAGAGCTTATCCGATTTTGTCAGCAACACATGCACCGGTTTGCCGCTGGGGCAAAACCAATCCAGCATTTGTCTATCTAGGGGGGTTAGCGGGTGCCTGCTATCCATCACCAATACCAAGCCGCCCAAGCTTGTACGCTCGCTCAGGTAACGCGCAAGCACATTCTGCCAATGGGCACGCATAGATTCAGGTACTTTCGCATAGCCGTAACCTGGTAAATCGACCAAGTGCCTGTCATTGCCTAGCGTAAAAAAATTGATAAGTTGCGTACGGCCTGGTTGCTTACTCACGAATGCGAGCCGATTATGGTTGGCTAAAGTATTAAGCGCACTGGATTTACCCGCATTGGAGCGGCCAGCAAACGCGACTTCAATGCCGCTGGATGGTGGCAGATCACGCAGATGGTGGGCAGAAATAAAAAAAGTGGCATTTTGAAACAGCGGCATTTGAATCCAGTTCGTGTGATTTAGTTTATTTAGTCGGCTACTATTTAAATTGTTGATTAGCTTAATTTGCTGTTTTAGGTAATTTACTAGTGAGCAACGGCTATGCTAGATATAAATAAGACAACCGAAATATATTGCTGACAGTGAAAAATGCTATCACGAATAGGCGATTTTCGCTAAAATAGCGGGTTAATTGATTGAATAATTTAGCTTTAGTAAAGCTCGTTCCTTTAAAAATTTATGAGGACAGCGCAACTGAATAAACAACTAGGAGTGGTATGCAATTTCGTCAGGCAATGAAAAGCGCAGCAAAGTTAAGTGCTGTTTGTGTGGTTTTAAGTGCGATGTTTGGTTTATCGGTGCAAGCTGCAACTGTAGATTCTACTAAAAATGCTATTGCTAAACAACCGGTCAAAGTCCAGGCGGTAGAAAATAAAACGGCTGAACAGACCGTCAATACAGTCTGTGCGGCTTGCCATACCCCCACTGGCAACAGCGTGATTACACTCAATCCAAAATTGGCCGCGCAACATCCTGAGTACTTGAAAAAACAACTTGCGGAATTCAAAGCTGGTAAACGCAACAATGCCGTGATGACAGGGATCGCTTCTGCACTTAGCGAAGAAGATATGAACAATCTGGCGGCATATTTTTCAAGCCAACAGCTTACTTTAGGTCAAGCCAAGTCTAACGGTAAAGATTCTCTGGGTGAAAAAATCTACCGCGGCGGTATTGCAGCGACCAACGTACCCGCTTGTGCAGCTTGCCACGGAGCAACTGGTGCCGGTTTACCTAAACAGTTTCCACGCTTGGGCGGCCAACATGCGGATTACACGCTAGCGCAGCTTAGGACGTTCCGCACCGGTGAACGCGCCAATGCGCCAATGATGATGGTAATCGCCGCGAAAATGACCGATGCTGAAATGGCAGCCGTTGCCGATTATATTCAAGGTTTACGCTAATAATTTAAAAAAAGGCAGCACAGGCTGCCTTAATTTTTAGCAACTATTTAATCCCTTAACAAGTCATAACCCCACAATTCATGCATGTTTACTCATAATAGCTGCATGTAAAATAATCGACCCAATTTTGAATCCTAACTCCTCTTTTTCAAAAAAAATCCTAGACCTATTAAGCTCAATGCGTATTGCCGTGAGTTTGCTAACCGTGCTTGGCATTGCTTCCATCATTGGCACCGTACTAAAGCAGAATGAGCCTTATGAAAACTATATTATTAAATTCGGCCAGTTCTGGTTCAGCTTTTTTGAAGGCTTAGGCCTCTACGATGTGTACCACAGTGGCTGGTTCCTTATCATTCTGCTGTTTTTGGTGATTTCTACCAGCCTGTGTATTTACCGTAATAGTCCATTGATGGTCAAGGAATGGCGCACCTTCAAGGAGCAGGCTACCGAAAAATCACTCAATGCTTTCAGCCATCAAGAAACCTATGCAAGCGGCAATTTGGAAAACGCTAAGCAAAATTTGCTGCAGTTTTTGCAGATTAAAGGGTTTAAATACAAAATCCGCATCCATAAAGACGGCAGTGAGCTCATTGCCGCCAAGGCCGGTACACATCAGCGTTTAGGCTATATATTTACCCATACGGCGATTGTTATCATCTGTTTCGGTGGCTTGTTAGACGGCAACCTGCCGCTTAAAGTGCAGGAATTGCTAGGACAGAAACGAATAGAAACGCTGGATATCCCGGAATCTCAAGTGCCGCCGATTAGCCGTTTGAGTATTAACAATCCATCATTCCGCGCCAACATGACCTTGCCGGAAGGCACGAGTGATAACGTGGCATTCGTAAGAGTGCGTGATGGTTATCTGGTGCAGGACTTGCCATTCCGCATTGCGCTAAAAGATTTTCGTATTGAGCATTATGCTACGGGCCAGCCTAAATCTTTCGAAAGTGATATCGTGATCAGCGATCCCGATTTGAAGGAACCACTGACCAAAACTATCAGCGTAAATCATCCCTTGATATATAAAGGCGTGGCCATTTACCAATCCGATTTTCAGGATGGTGGAACCAAGCTTAACTTTAAGGTTTGGAACCTTTTCTCCAAAGAGACTATGCCGCAAGCCTTGAATGGCGCTATCTTCCAAAAAGGTATATTGGGTGAAGGTCCCGAGGCCTTGAAAGTGGAATATAACGATTTCCGTAAATTCAACATCATCAACCTTTCCCCAGATGGCAAAGGCAAGCCGCATAACGTAGGACCTAACATTACTTATAAACTGCGTGATACCCAAGGCCAAGCCAAAGAATATGTGACTTATATGCAGCCTATGCAGATCGATGGTAAGTATTATTTTATTTCGGGCATGCGCGAAACGGTACAGGATGAATTCCATTACCTGCGTATTCCGGTAGACGCAGATTTTGGCTTGAACGGTTTTATGAACCTTAAAGCTACATTGATGGACGAGACAAAATATCCTGAAATAGCGCATAGACTTTCGACTGATGCAGTAGAGCGTAATGCAAAATCAAATGGCAAGGAACTGGCGCTACGGAAGCAGTTTGAAGACAGCGTAGTGCAGCTATTACGCACCTTTGCTCAGGGCGGTTATAACCAGGTGGCGGAAGTGATAGAGAAGAACGTGCCAACCAAAGAGCGTGAAATGGCGGCCAAAACATACATCAAGATGATTAACGTAGCAGCGCTTGAAGCGTATAACATGAGCTTGACAGAAATTAAAAAACCGCCGCTGGTCAACAATCCGGATACTCAGGCGTTGATTGGTGATAGTTTGAACGCATTCAGCGATATGTTTTTTTACGGCACGCCTTATTATTTGCAGCTTGCCCAGTTTGAACATAAAGAAGCAAGCGGGTTGCAGCTGACCAAATCTCCAGGCCAAAAATGGGTATACTTGGGTTCTGTTTTATTGGTGGTAGGCATTTTTGCCATGATGTACATACGTGAACGCCGTATTTGGCTATTGCTCAAATCAGCGGATAAACAAGTGCATTTTGGAATGTCGTCGAACCGGAAGAACCTAGATTTTGAACAAGAATTCAGTTTGTACCGTGAACAACTTAAGAATTTACTTGCGTAGATAGTATTTCAATAAGGATTCAATATGAATAGCAATGACTTAAAAATGAATATGAATGATTATCAGCCCAAGTCATTATTGCAGCGTTTGGGTTGGCAAGAATGGCTCTATACGGCTATTTTGGCAGCAGGCGCTATTTTTGCTTTTAGTAAGTATGCGCAATATATGGATGCGTATGAAACGGGCTTCCTATTTGCTTTTGCGGCCGTATTCAGTTTTTTAGGCTGGCAATGGAAATCATTTGGTAAGCTAGTGCTGGGCGTCGGCATTGTCAGTTTACTTTCCATCAGCATGTATCACGGTGACCAGGGTCGCGCTACGCAGGCATTTTTCCTCAAATTCCTGATTTCTAGCCAGTCCGCCATCATGTGGATGAATGTATTATTCGTGATGGCGATGGTGACGTATTGGTTCGCGATGTTCAAGCGCTCGGAATTTACCGGAAAGGTCGCCTCGGCGCTTACTTGGAGCGCAGTATTAATGGGTTTTGTAGGCTTGCTAGTGCGCTGGTATGAGTCATACCTCATCGCCCCGGACGTAGGCCATATCCCGATCAGCAATCTGTACGAAGTATTTATTCTTTTCTGCCTGATTACCTCTTTATTGTATTTGCATTACGAACAGCGTTTTAATACTCGGCAATTAGGCGGCTTTGTGCTGCTAGTGGTGAATGCTGCGGTAGGCTTTATTCTTTGGTATACGTTTGACCGCCAGGCCAATAACATCCAGCCTTTGGTGCCAGCCTTGCAATCTTACTGGATGAAAATCCATGTACCGGCCAATTTTATCGGCTATGGCTCATTTTCATTATCCGCTATGGTCGCAAGTGCGTATTTGCTAGCTAACAAAGGCATTTTGGCATCACGTTTGCCAAAGTTGGATGTATTGGATGACCTGATGTATAAATCCATTGCAGTAGGTTTCGCATTCTTTACCATCGCTACGATTTTAGGCGCGATGTGGGCGGCAGAGGCGTGGGGTGGCTACTGGAGCTGGGATCCAAAAGAGACATGGGCGCTTATCGTTTGGCTAAACTATGCAGCATGGCTGCACTTGCGCATGGTTAAGGGCTTGCGTGGTCCGGTATTAGCTTGGTGGGCATTGATCGGTTTGCTCGTAACGACCTTTGCTTTCCTAGGCGTTAATATGTTTCTAAGTGGATTACATTCTTACGGCGAGCTATAGCGTTAATGAGTTAAGATTTCCACTTAAAAAAAGCACAGCTAGCTAAGCTGTGCTTTTTTATATTTAAGTTAATGGCACCTTCTTGAATTCAATTTGAGATGGCAAGTGTGGCATGCTCATTTATAGGTTCAGCGATACTTTGCTCTAATCTAAAGCGCACTTCTCCATCTAAGTTTTCAATCAGGCTTAGCTTATAACCCGCCTGCGCTGCTTGGTGAGCAGCATGGTAAAGACCTACACCTAAGCCGCTTTTAGAGCTGATATGGGCTTTAAACAATTGCTCTTCCACTTCGCCAGGCATTGCGGATCCGGTATCGCTAACTTCCAGGCAAAAATAATCAAATGGCATGAGGGTGATGTTGATCATGATATTGGCATCAAGCTTGGCTTTTTCCAGAGCATTCTGTAATAGGTTATCCACTACGCTTTCTAATACTCCGGGATCGATATCTACTTTAGGCATGGTAATCGGTGTGTCAAATTGCATTTTATAGTTACCGCTAAGGTGATTATTCAGCTTGATAAAATTCTTCCACCAAGTGCTAACCTTAGCCTGGCGCTTTTTCTCCACGCTAGGACGTTCAAGTTTTGTAAGGGTCGTAGCCAATCGCTGGTTCAGCCTGGGCAACTGCTTCCTGATCAATTCAACTAGCTTTGCATCGTCATTTTCTGCGTTGTTATCCTGTTCTGCTGCTGAACATAATGTCCCGAGTGATTGCAGAATATTTTTAATGTCATGTGTCAGCCTCGAACCGGTTTCATAAAAAGTCTGCATATAGATATTTTGGCTAATCGTTTCTTCACGCAATTTAGCTTCATAGAA
>JACDEP010000134.1 GCA_013816325.1 Methylotenera sp. | reverse complement strand
GCCCCACAACAGAATGAGTTATCCTTATTGCGCCCCATTTCAATCAGTTCGCAGCCTAACATTTTGAGAATATCGCGAGGTGCGTCGTAACCTTTGTTAAAGCGACCTAAATGGCAAGGGTCATGAAAAGTCACTTTGTAATTGAGCTTTTTAGCTAATGGCAGCCTGCCATCTTCAATCAATTTCTTCACCACAGTGCTGTAGTGCTGAATCTCGTATGTGCCGCCAAAATCTGGGTACTCATTACGAATAGTGTTGTAAGAGTGTGGATCTGTAGTGACAATCGAATTGAATTCACAGTCGTCTAATGACTTAATATTAGAGGTAGCAAGAAACTCATAAAGACCCTCTTCTCCGACACGCCGCACATCATTACCTGCGTTCAATTCACCCTCAAATATTAGACCAAAATCCACGCCAGCCTTGTTCATTAAACGGGCAAAACCTTGCGTTACTTTTTGATTGCGTGGATCAAATGAGGCATAGTCACCCACAAACCACAACATATCCACCGCTTCTTTACGCGCATCTTTAATTTCGAAGGGCAGCTCTTTAGTCCATGAAGCTCTTTTACGTTTTGATTCGCCAAATGAGTTGCCAGTTTTATGGATGGTTTGTAGCGTTTTTTCCAATATTGGATCCATCTCGCCCGCTTCAACTAGGTTGCGCCGCATTTGTACAATAATAGGTACATGTTCGATGGCTACCGGGCATATCTCAACGCAAGCCAAACATGTGCGGCATGACCACAGCGTTTCCATAAACACTTGACCAATACCCTTGCCATGGATATCAAGCTCCGCTTCTTTTGGCAGCTCTTTGGCACTCAATGTCTGATTAGCAAACTCACGCAATGACAAGATCACATCACGTGGCGACAATGGCGCACCAACTGTACTGGCAGGGCATGCCTCTTGGCAACGTCCACATTTGGTACAGGCATCAAGATGCAGCAGATTTTTCCAGGTCAAATCGGTAATGATTTTATAACCTGCTGTTTTTTGCTCATCGGGGACCCTAGGTAAGCGCCTACCAGCTAACGGGTCTTTGAACATTAACGACGCTGAAGCGGTGAAAATATGTTTGATTTTGGTATATGGAATGCAGGCGATGAAGGTCAGCGAGAGCAAACCATGAAACCACCATAAAATAGGTCGGGATGCCCCTGCGGCTTCTGTTGTCATTCCTACTGCCTGCATCAGGTGTGCGAGAGATGCACCCACCGGCGACCACATACGGTAATCCCATACCGTTGGCCGGCCGCTAAGCCATACTAAACGTGTGGCCTCAAGGATAAAGCCGGTGATACCTATCAATATGAATGACCATAAAAATGCCCAATCTTCACGACGATACTCACTACGGTCATAGTCTGGGTCACCTGGTTGTCTATCCAGCCTTTTATAATCAAGCTTGGGGAGATGCAGCCATTTACGGCGGTACATCATGTAGATCAAACCTACGATTAACCCTAAACCAGCAAAATCTAGCACTAGCGAGAACCATAAGTAGAAATTACCGTACCAAAAATGCACACCAAATAAGGGCTCTAGAATGTCGTACTCTAAAGTAATGGTGGAGGTACCGATGAACAACAGTACAAACCCGAAAAATATCAAACCATGCGCACGACCTGCACTTTTATCTCGGCGCACCAAGGTACGGTGTGTCGCCATGGTTTTGACCATATTGATAAAGCGACGTAGCAACACACCCCATGAGCCATCTGGCTTACCGCGACGATATTTACGTATCTGCACATAAATGCCATAGATGAATACTGCAATCGCCGCATAACCGAACGCATAAAACAGGTGTATCGCCTGAGGATGGAAGTTCTCAAACAGTATTCTGGTGATTTCTCTAGGATTATTCATTTGGCATCGCCTGATTTTTCATAGTGGTTTTGATCAATCTTGAAACTTGCACTACATCGATTCTTGGCATTTAAATCCTGGCATTTAAATCCTGGCATTTAAAGTTTGCGTATAACATTCACTATGACCGCTTCGTGTTTCGGAAGCGGTCATAAGCTCACTCCACTAAACTTTGTACTCTATTTTGAAGGTGCCACCTGGCATGTGTGGAGAACCCCATACCGCGACCTCCCGTTTGTAAGGCAGTGCGATTTGCGGATTCGCTTCTTCAATCTCACGTGCCACACGGTGACCTGTAAAAGTTGCATCCGCAATCAAACGTGGTGCTTCAGCATCACCTACCAAGTAAATACCCTTAATATCATTTTCAGCCCATTCTGCTTCACGGGCTTTAAGGTCGTTCCACAGTTTGTTTTCTGAATGTCGGCCAGTCACCAAAATCAGTGAATCAAACTCAAGCCAGCGATGGCTGGTATTGGCATCACGTGGTGACACACCTGGACCACGATAGGTACGTTTTGAACCATCTCCCCAAATGTTGTAAATTTCTAATCGGCCAGCCTCGATTTTTGAACAGAAATGGTCACCGAGTTCTTCGACATGCAACTCGTGCAAACGACGCATCATGTTTGGATACTCAAGCGTGAAGTGCATATAGTTTGCTAAATGCACACCTGATACCACCGTGACTTCATGGCCATCAGTGGCTAATTTTTCAGCTAAACTGGGTGCCATAAAATACGTATCCGCATTTAAAATCACCACGCGTTTACCAATTTTCTTTTTACCTTCGAATACTTGTTCTGGGGTGAGTTGATCTGGCAATGAGGCGTCTGCACCTGGAATGGCTTCATGCGTTAAACAATTATTACCATCGGTATTCCATGAAGAACCCGTTGCGATAATCACTTTGTCAGCGCCATATTGCAATACTTCATCGGCTGTCATCGGTTTTTGACCCAGAGCAATTTGACTTTCTTTGTTCTTTTTCACTAATTTATTCAGCTGCGTTTCACGATAATCACGGTGATATCCCCACTCACCTAAGCCGGGCAGAGTCACTATTGAGTTTAAATGGCCACCAATCTTTTCGGCTTTATCGTAAACATGGACGATATAACCACTTTCCATGAGTACACGTGCAGCTTCAGACCCTGAAGGACCTGCGCCGACGACCAGTACTGAATCTTTAGATTTTGTTTTAGGAAACTTCTCTGGATGCCAACCGCGGCGGTATTCTTCGCCTGCAGTTGCATTTTGTGTACAAATCATTGGCGGGCCGCCGATTTCCCAACGCGAGATACACACGTTACAACCGATACATACGCGAATATCGTCATAACGACCTTCTTGAATTTTTTGCGGCAAGAATGGATCTGATATAGAAGGACGTGCGCAACCAATAATGTCCGCATAACCCTTAGTCACAATTTCAACCATTTTTTCTGGATCAGTGAAGCGGCCTACGCCTAGTACTGGTTTTTTTGAGACTTGTTTAACAAATCTCGTCCAAGGTACTTGGTGACCTTGTTGAGTGAATCGTGACGGTCCTGCATCTTCACCCCACTCCGCAATATCGCCAACATCTACATCCCATAAATCCACTAACGGGTCCGCCAGCTCGATAAACTTCATGCCGTCAACTTCGACTTCAATCTGGCCTGGGCCATAAATAGTATCTACAGCGAAACGAGTGGCTATGGCACATTCTGCACCCACAGCATGTTTCACTTTCTCTAATGTTTCTAACCAAAAGCGTGCTCGGTTCTCTAATGAACCACCATATTTATCGGTACGTTTATTGTAATAAGGGTTTAGAAACTGTAATGGCAAGTAAGAGTGCGCACCATAGACATAAACAATATCAAAACCAGCATCACGTGAACGTTTGGCTGCATCTACGTAATATTGTTGTACTTGAGCAATGTCGCTTAAGTCCATCTCTTTACAATAACTCAATGTTTCAAACTCTGAGGCGTATTGGCTTGGGCCGCGTGCAGTTGCGCGCGACTCCATATTAGGTGCATGCGCACCGCCGTACCATAGCTCTACACCTGCTAGCGCACCATATTTATGCACTTCATCGGTCATTGCACGTAGATTGCGTACATCACCTTCATCCCAAATACGGGCGGATAGGCGATGCGTATCATCAGATTCTGGATGAATAGAACAGTATTCTGTATTCATCGCTGCCCAGCCGCCTTCGGCTTTTACTGAACGGTGCGCTGCCTGAAAACCAGGCTTGTCTGATCCAGCACCAATACAATGCGGCACTTGATAAAAGCGATTACGTAAAGTTTTAGGGCCTATTTGAATAGGTTCAAACAGAATGTCGTGTTTTGGATCGCGTGCCATATTATTCTCCGGTCTTTATGGTCATTATGTGAATTTACTGATGTGCCATTTTCATCGCACGAACGAAGGCAAACAATTCTCCTCATGGCTTACTACTAAGGTATTACTACGCTGCTATTTGCTTACAGCTATATCAATAAAAAAACGAGCGAGGGATTTAGCCCTCACTCGTTCTGTTTTACTAGCATTTAACGATTAGTTGATACTTCTTTTAAATTCAGAGTATTTTCTAATATTTATATTGAGTATTACAAGCTATGCATATACCAAACCACCGCCACCCCTGCAATGAGTGCTAAGTAAGGCAACACGCCAGCCCGCGTAGATACGCCAGGCTCATCGCTGGCAATATGCATATCCTCTAGCATTTGCTTAGGGAAGACACCTTTGTCTTGCACATAATGGCGATATATGAATACAGGCAGAATCAATGATGCGAATATCAACCCAACTTTTAAGGTACCTGCACCCCACACATCAGCGCCTAAACCCATAATCGCTAAATTAACGAAGCCAAGAATACCCCCTAAAGCCAATAGTATCGTTGGCGCTTTGTATGGACGGTCCCATTTTGGACGGTCAATACGGTGTATCCAGCCAGAGTTAAGATTCAGGAAGTTAAAAATGATATAACCAACATTGGACGCTGCAAGAATAAACACATAGTCAGACATCATGAGCAAGATCAAATTGAAACATAGATCTGTCCACATTGCTTTGGTTGGTGCACCATGGTCATTCACATGAGATAGATATTTTGGCAACCATCCATCAACTGAAGCTTGATAGAGTGTACGTGAAGATCCAGCCATTGAAGTCATGATAGACAACAACAATGCCAGTACTAACATAATCACCATCACGTTACCAATTAAAGCGCCGCCGCCTACCATACCTGCCAAGGCTGAAGCCACACCCATACCACTGTAAATTTCCGGTGCTAACATACCATCATAAACTGCTGGTGAAGTCACTGCACCCGCGGCATCTACCACTGCTGGCGTCACTAGATGGCCTAAACCTAGATGCCCTTGAAACGCAATAGGTACCAAAGTGAAGACTGCGATACAGAGTAAGCCCGAATAAAAAATCGCTTTAAAAGTATCTGTTTTTGGATTTTTAAATTCACGCGTGTAACAAACTGCGGTTTCAAACCCATACGTAGACCATGCTGCAATAAAGAGACCGCCAGCCATCAGTTTCCAGCCAGGAATTCCCCATACACCATCAATGACATTGCCTGCGGTGTCATAAGCAAGTGGTGTTAATGGAAAGTAGTTTGCATGTACTGCGTCACCACTGATTAAAGGCACTAAACCAATCAGCATTAATGGAATCATGGCAACAACACCCAGAATCATCGTAGTTTTAGCAGAGCGCAAAATACCGCCATGCTGTACCGCAAATACTGAGAGCAGAAGGCCTGCACCCAGAATAAAGGTAGCGTTGATACGCAAAGCCAGCCCTGTTTTAATGGCACCTAAATCAAACAAGGTAATTTGCCAAGTATTAATGATGGCATCAGGTGCGAATAAAGCACTAAGTAGATACCCAGCAGCCAAACCTGACCCAATTGCGAGTACTGGTGACCAAGCAAACCAATTACACCACACTGAAACAGGGGCAATAAACTTACTATACTTTACCCATGCTACCGCACCGTAAATTGATGCACCACCAGATTTATGTGGAAACAATCCTGCTATTTCTGCGTAGGTAAACGCTTGGATGAAACCAAAGGAAATAGAAATTGCCCACACCATCCAAGCTGGCTTACCCACTGTTGCAGCGATTGCACCTATTGAAAACAACACAAGTGCAGGAACGCCACTTGCAACCCAAAATGCCCCCTTCCAATCTATCTTGCGGTGAAG